>JBAVTY010000282.1:0-3342 GCA_049696495.1 Candidatus Nitrosopolaris sp. | reverse complement strand
TCCCCTAATCAATCCCATGGTCCACCGTCAATTTAACGTCCACACACGCAGGGGCAGCATGTTTTTCTACTCCCCCCTTGTTGCTAGCAAGCGTTTTATTCGGACTCGAGTAGAATACAACCGCTCGTTATCTTATTCGTTAAGAGTGTAGGTGAGCAGAAAGTATCATTGCCTTGGTGGCTATTAAATCTATTTTTAAATTAGAATCATGTAAATAGCACATTACTTATCCAATTTCATATGAAAGCTGCTAGAATTGTTAAACTGAATGAACCTCTACAAGTACAAGAACTTCAAACACCAACACCAAAAGGTACACAAATTCTAATCAAAGTTCAATCCTCTGGTGTGTGTCACAGCGATGTCCATGTATGGGAGGGATATTATGAAGGTATAGATGGCCAACCTCTAAAAACTACAGACAGAGGCGTGAAATACCCCCTTACTCCTGGACATGAGATCGCAGGTATCGTAGAGAGCTTAGGAGAACAAGCTGAAGGATTTAGTAAGAATGAAAAAGTTCTCGTATATCCCTGGATAGGCGAGGGACTGTGCCCTGCATGTAGGATCGGAGAAGAGAATCTGTGTGACAAGCCTAGATCATTGGGTGTCTACACCGATGGAGGTTATGCACAACACGTATTGGCACCAAGCTACAAGTATCTAGTGAAAATAGGAGACGATATGGATACAGATACAAGTGCACCTCTGTCGTGTGCCGGCCTTACAGCATATGGTGCAGTAAAAAATGCAGGTCTAAAGCCAGATGATAATGTAGTCGTTGTTGGTACTGGAGGATTAGGTTTGATGGCTATACAACTTGCCAAAGCGGTTACAGGGGCCAACATAATTGCAATGGACCTAGATGATCAGAAATTAGATGTAGCAAAAAAGAATGGTGCAGATACCACTATAAATTCAAAAAAAGAGGATCCAGTAAAAGCGATCATGGAGTTAACTGATAAATTGGGCGCTGATGCAGTAATTGACTTTGTTAATGCTTCTAAAACTGTAGAAACTGACATGCAATTTCTGAGACGAAGGGCAAGATTGGTCTTGGTGGGGCTCTTTGGTGGCGAATTGAAATTAAGTTTAGTTATGATGCCAACTAGAGCATACAGACTGATTGGATCATATACTGGAACTATAAGTGATTTGATTGAGTTGGTTTCACTGGCAAAAAGAGGAGTAATCAAACCGGTTGTTTCAAATCGATTCAAACTCGATCAAGCTACCGAAGCATTGACTATGCTAAAAAATGGAAAAATACTTGGTAGGGGTGTAATAAATCCTTGAAGGGTCAGGCTCAACTATGACAACAGAATTAAAGACAATAAATCCTGCAACAGGAGAAGTCATTAATACGTATGAGATAATGACTAAAGAGCAAATAAATGATAAAGCAAAGAAAGCTCAGAACGCGTATCTTGATTGGAAAAAAGATATACAGAAAAGAGTTGATCATGTTCATGATTTTGCTCAAGGATCTATTTGCCGAAAGAGTCACTCGTAAATTGATAAGGATGGAGTTCGGCGTTGCTTCATTCAACTTGTTAGCGCTTGACATATATGTCGTGCACCGTAGTTAAGTAAAAGGTCGTAGTAAATCGTGAATGATGCTCAACAGTTACGAGTAATGTTGCATAAGTCTATAGACTCATACGGCAAGGGAATACCATATTTAGAGGATAGAAGCCTAAAGGGAAGACTTATCGTTATAGAAGGACCTGATGCTTCAGGCAGAAGTACACAAATCGCAATGTTAACTTCGAAACTAGAGGCAGATGGTCACGCAGTTTTAAACACGGGCCTGCGGAGATCGGAACTGATAAGTCAAGGTATACTTGAAGCCAAAAGAAATTTTGTTTTAGGAAAGAGAACCATTAGTCTTTTTTATGCTGCTGATTTTGCTGATCAACTAGAGAATAAGATAATACCCGCTTTACGTTCTGGCTACATCGTTCTCGCTGACAGGTATATCTATACGCTCATGGCGAGAGACGCAGTTAGAGGAATTAGTATAAGATGGTCACATAATTTATTTGGGTTTGCTATGAAACCTCATCTCGTATTCTATTTAGATGTTGATCCTAATGAGCTAGTACATAGGGTATTCCAAAAGAAGTCATCATTAGATTATTATGAGTCTGGGGCGGATCTTGGACTCTCGGATAACATGCTTAAGTCTTTTCTCATTTATCAAGGTCTGCTAGCCAAGCAATTTCGAAAGATGCAGAAAAAATATGGCCTAGTACCCATAAATGGAAATAGATCCATCTTGGAAATTAACAAGGATCTGCAAAAAAAGTTTGATGATTTTCTAAAGATTTCACTCCATGCACCAACGTTATCACGATCCTAAAATCGTCAATCAATTCTCCAGCTCATCTCGGCCTCTCAGCAGAAATGGCTCTAAGCCAGCATACGTATATGCGCATATTACACTAGTACAAACTAAATTAGGGACATATTACTGACAATGCAGGTGTTAAGTGTTGTTGGTGACTTCATTAACTCTGTAATACTTGTGTCATTTGTTGTGCGTTATTTTCACATACAATGAAAATGTACAAACAATGATGTGAGCATTTTTGAAAAGGGAGATGAATTAAGAATAATGTCGTTAATGGAGCTGCAACACGTCGTCAAAACTGCAGTTACTGAACACCTGATCAATATAGTTTATGTAACATGATATTGAGTCGTTGCTGCCAGTCTGCCAAAAATGTTTCTTTACCGGCGAATTCGTCCCTATGAAGCGAAATAATGTTATCAACTATACCAAGTGTAGCCTTATACTCATGATGGTTGCTCCCACGCACAGCATCATCCTACCATTTCGAGAAACATGATGCCAATCAATATATGAAGCGCGGGACGCTGAAGGGAGGTGAGGATGTGATGCTGAACACCTTTTGTAGATATGTACTTGGCAAAGATCGATACATCATAGTTTCTACAAACCAGCATTCTCGAAGCATCGATATCCTACCTCGGTCTACATCTTGGAAGAGAAGGGTAGATCAATAAGGAAGGGCATATCTGACGAACGAGTCTTTTCACAAGGGCTTAGTTAATCGAAAAAACATAACCTAGTCTGGTTAATCGCATTTTTTCAATGGTTTGTTGGGGAACACGGCATGCTATAAACCATCTCCTTCGTCCATGTTTTCTCGTAATCCTTGCATTGAAATCTTTGTTCACCATAGTCATACGTGTCTTTGATTTAGCAGGATATACTTCTGTCATTGCATGAGAAAAGCCTACAACGCTAGCTTTACCATCTCCGTCAGAGTCTACATCATCCAGCTCTTTAATTTTATCATAAGCTAACACATCAAG
>JBAVTY010000281.1:0-3851 GCA_049696495.1 Candidatus Nitrosopolaris sp. | reverse complement strand
GACCATCAGCATCAATTTGCATACTTGATGCATAGAAATAAATTTGATGGATAGTCCTCAGCATAAACCAATGAGAAAACGATTTGCTTTTGCAACAGCCATTGTAGTCGCGGGATTAATAATAATTACATTGAATGGGCTTATACTTCCACCTACAGCTGTAGCACAACAACAGCGAATAAATTCTAATACTTCTTCCCAAAGTACTAATTCTTCTTCTTCTAATCCCTTATCTCTTAGAACTATGTTCAAACAACTACAGAATTCTGTTGTACAAATAACAAGCAAGCCACCAAATCCTCAATCACCAAACACTAGCACATCAGGTTCTGGTTTTGTTTATGATAACCAAGGACACATTGTCACCAATAGTCATGTAGTAGGTGGTGCAATGGAAATGGATGTAACTTTTTCAGATGGCAATAAATATACTGCAAACGTTATAGCCAACGATATCTATAGTGACATAGCTGTTCTACAAATTTCGCAGAATGCTAGTAAGCCCCTTAAACCACTAGTCGTAGGAAATTCCTCTGAAGTAGGTGTTGGTGATACGGTAATCGCTATTGGTAATCCTTTTGGCCTAAGTGATACTATGACGACAGGCATAGTAAGCGGGATAGACCGATCAGTTCCGATGGATGGAGGATTTTTATTACCAAACGCAATCCAAACTGATGCCCCCATCAATCCTGGTAATTCTGGTGGGCCATTACTTGATACGCGAGGTGAGATGATTGGAATGAATACAGCTATATTATCTGGCACAAATGCATTTTCCGGAATAGGATTTGCAATTCCCTCTAATACTATAACAAAAATAGTACCCATATTAATTGAGAAAGGCTATTATCCGCATGGTACGTACGGTGCTACGATGGGCGTAGGTAGTGCAGGACAAAGCGGGGCGAATGTTGGCGGTGTTGATCCACATCTATTCTGCAATACTGGAGTAATGACGCCTATTTGCAAATAATTTTCTGAAGGACCTGCTCCTACATCGTTATCAATAGATATGCCATGCTTACTCCAAATAACAATGAATGTCATAATTGAAGATCCAATTCTAACCAAAAATCAGGACTATTCGATAACATGTAGTTTTAAAATCCTCTTAAGCCGTTGAAAACATGCTTGAATCTTCCTGGGATCTTCTGCTCCAATTCCGTATCTCCGCATCTCTGCCTTCATCTGAGCATACTCCTCCATAATTTTCCTTCTATTTTCCACGTCCACATCAACACCATCTAAGATCGCACGCCCCTCGCCTATCTCTCTCTGGAGCGTCTCTTTCTCGGCCATGAGCGTCTTGACATGGGCATCTAATTTTTCAAGCGGTATGCCCGATTCCGATATCTGCGCAGCTACCTCGATCAACTTTACTGGGTCGCGGTCAGGATAATTGGTCATATTGGCAATCAATGATTCTAGAGTAGATTCATTTGCATTTGCGCCCAAACTCTGAATGTAGTTATTTAGTCTGATGCAGGAAGCAAGCACGTTTAAAGTGATTCCCTGCTTCTTGCAGAAGACCGATAATTCTCTGATCGATTCATAGTCTGAATCCTGCGTTCTTTTTTTCCATTCATCTATAATATTACTTACCGTACCAGCCCCAACGTCATTGTCGGCTGCGATTCTGTCTCTGCTAACACCTTGCAGATACTGGGCTATCGCCTGTTTCTTAATTGCCTGATCTATCGCTGCGGGCATGATTTAATTATGAAGATCAAAGCTAAATAACTTGCGCTAAAGCCGTCAAATGGGTCGTCAGATCCCTTGCGTTACATATAATATCCCGTCAAATAGAGCCGTCAAATGTTCATTGGGCTGTCATAAAGCCCTAAATCGTGCTCATTTGGGTTCTTTTCCAAATAAGGTTGTTTCTTCTGACGAAATGCATTGTATTTGACGTGTATTCGACGTTAACATCATGGTCAGTATACGTATGCCAGCAAAACCGCATGGAGATTGGTACGCTGATTCTCAACGGAAAGAAAATGTGAATGACTGCCAACCCTAGCCTGACTGTAACCTTCTAATGAAGTAATCACAATAGCCCCTGATTATCAGATCATAGATGATATCACTAGAGATTCGGAAGTTGCCGAGGTTAGCTTCTGTACATAGGGCTGGTAGACTGTGTAAGTCAAGACGATATATCGCTTTCTGCAAACACTAATACAAAGTCGCTCTTGATATCAATCAAAAATACTAATCCACTGATCAGAGAAATTACACCTGCAAGCGAAGACCATCCATCTCTTTAATGACTCCAGATTCTCAAGAACTCTTTGGAGAGTCCTTGGGATGCTACATTTCTGCATCTCATTCATAGATATACTAAACATATGGGACAGGATATACGGGTATCGATTCGAGTCAACTACGGAAAATCGTTTCGCTGTCAATCCCATCGTATTACAAATTCTGAAGGAGCATGAAACCTGCTTGGTTCACCGGCGGGATGAAATGTCCGGCTTATCTATCGAGGAAGCTATATACTAGTCTTCTATATATTAACCCACGGACATATCAAATCCCTCGAAACGATATAACACAGATAAGCATCTAGTGTATAGTTGTCAATATCATGTCACCTTTTGTCCGAAATACTATTTACTTTTCTATTTTGAATAAAATGATTCATCTATCTTTTGTAAACGCTCACAGTACAAAGGGTACTGCTTTTTAAGAGAATTTTTCAATTTTTCTATCCTTTCGGAATCTGGCTCATAAAGAAGAGTATCACCATAGTGACTCCTTATTTTAATGTGATGGAAATGTTTACTTATCATGTCTATGCTTTGAGACTTGTTGATGCCAGAATTTTCAGATACTTCTGAAATACGTCGAAACATCAGGTCTAGTGTACTGGGGGTAATTTTACCACGCCTATGCATATCACGAATCGAATCGACATCTACAATTTGAGGGAGATTCTCGTTTTCATACTGCTTAATGCGCTGTCGTATCAAAATTTCTTCTTCTCTTTTAGAACTTTTGGCTAGGACTTTCCAGTCATCTGCCGAATTTGATATAGCAGTCAGAAACAAATTAAGCATGTGCCAAGGATCAAAAATGTCTTTTATCCACCTATTAACTAATTTACCTTCCCTAAATTTTCCATCTTTAAAATTAGAAGCATCTCGAAAATAACGCGAATGCCAATGCTCTTCTTCGCCACTTTTCTTGGCTACGATAAGCCGTGTAGTCTCTATCAACGCATAGACAACATTAGCACACTCGCCCTCGGCACAAGCGGCAGCTTTCCATGATCAGTTCGTTCAGGCGCTTAATGCTGGAGCTGGGTTCTTCGAAATGAGATTAATATATCGAAGACGTGTATCTTGTGTATATTTAACATTGCAGTTGCCATACCCATTCGTTCAGTAGACCTCACCTGGCCAGGGACTGGACTTACGACGTATCGATCCTTTTTGTGATTATATTTAATTTGTGATAGGGCTTGTAAACCATATGTCTCATCAGGGGTATCATTCTCCACACTGTGTTAAATACGATTGAAAAATTGATTTCATTTCTTCATTCATTAAATCTAAATTTTTCTTGATAGATTGTCTGATACATTGAAGTGACTTTACGTTTTGTCTGCCTGTAAGATTAGTGTTTGAACTGTTATCACCAACAATATTAAACTTAATCTTTTCGTCTAAACCGTATATAGCGTGATATATTTCTGTTGCGTCATTTTCAATCTTCTGGAGCAACCATATTAATTCTTGATTTGAAATACCTTTGTTAACATTATCTAATAGAGTTTTGAATATTTCATTCAATCCACCGGTTCGCATGAATTCATATTTAATACTCTACGACTTAAATGTAGT
>JBAVTY010000280.1:0-3466 GCA_049696495.1 Candidatus Nitrosopolaris sp. | reverse complement strand
CTGAAAGAAATTGGAAAAGAGAGAAAAGCTCTCCACCGGAGACATAATATGGATTGTTGCTACAGCAGACGATTTTCCAGCAGGGGCCTAGCCTGAAAGCCGATACATCAGTCAACAAGGAAGGTTTCTAATAGCACCATTTTTTCGTTTGTCATAGGATCAGATGTACCTGGATTGGTCCTACCTATCATGACTATAAATGCTAGGTTACTTTATTTCTTGATTTAAAGCATAATGTTCACACTAACAAGGCAAAATTATTGTTGCTTCAAATCGAGCTCAACGCACGCGTCAAATTTGGTATAATATTTCTTGACATCAGAATCACCATATTTAGATTTGAATTTCTCTATTATTTCCTTAACTTTCTTCTGATCAGTTATACTTTTGCCATTGCCACTTATTATTTCCTGTCCATCAACAGAAATTTTCAGGTTTGGATTTTTTTGCATATTTTTATACCAGTTCGTATCTGATCCTTGAAGTGGCAGAAGATACAATATATTGTCTCCACGTACAAACCAAACTGGCATAGATATTTTTCGGCCTGATTTTCTTCCTATTACAGTCAGTTCTATTTCACTCGATTTATCGGGTGCAGTGTCGAGTTTGGATTTTGACATACATTCATTCTTTTTTATATATGCAGATTATGCTTTTTAATGTTTAACAATCGCTTCTGATAACCTGCAAAATATTAGCATATCGTTACAAACAATTTTTCTGTCTGTGTTTAGAAACACCTTCTATATACTTTGCCATCCTAATCCTAACAATTCTTAGGCAATCCCTTATATTTTCAGGCCATGGATGACATGATTTAGTTATGGATTGATTCAGATATAAAAGTGTAAAACATTCACAGAAAGAATAGATGCAATCCCCGTAATACCAACATCAGAAAATGAAGATTGATGAAGGTTCTTTGTCACAATTAGCTGGAAAGATATCATTAACTTTTGCGACTTCGACGTAATTATTTACATCCATAATGATCACAGACAATCAGTTATATTTAAGAACGCTAGTTTTCGCTTGAAATAATTACACCAAAGAGCAAGCAATAAATCATGAAACAAAAAAGGGATGTTTATGAAAGATTGTTTTACACAGTTCTAATTATTTCTGCGGATGGATCAGAACTTTTATGTAGCCTTCAACTCTTTTGTCGAACTTCTCGTACGCAACGGGTGCGTCCTCGATCTTGATCTCGTGTGACACAACAAAGCTTGGTTTTGCTACTCCTGATATTATTAGATCGCGGAGATATCTATTGTATCGTTTGACATTGCACTGTCCTGTACTCATCGAGAGTCCTTTTTCAAAGAACAGTCCTATTGGAAAGGGCAGTATACCTTGCTTTGCGTTGTCGTCCTGTGCTCCAGGATCTTCTGTAACATACAATCCAGGAGCTCCTATGCCTCCAGTTGGTCTCACAACCTTCACGAGAGACATAAGTACGCTATTTGGCGCACCTTTTCCGCCTGCGAGCGCTTGATAGCCGACAGCATCGACACCTCTGTCCACACCCTCACCTCCTGTCTCAGCAACTATTTGCTCCACTGGGTCTCCTTTTTTTCGGTTTATTGGTATGGCCCCTATAGATTTGGCTTTTTCCAGCCTCTCCTCATGCCCATCTACTGAGAATATCTTAGAAGCCCCCCGTAATTTAGCACTGTAGGCAGCCATTAGTCCAACAGGTCCAGCACCAAAGACCGCAATGGTCTCTCCTGGTTTGAAACCTGAGAGTGAAACACCACCCCAGCCAGTTGGGAAAATGTCAGTAAGCAAAACAAAGTCTCTCTCATGCGAATCGCCGTCAGGTAGCTTTAGTGCGTTGAAATCAGCATAAGGCACGCGTAGATATTCAGCCTGTCCTCCCATATATGGTCCCATTCCGACATAGCCGTATGCGGCTCCTGCGAATCCAGGATTTACATTTGTGCAAAATCCTGTGTTCCCTTCCTCGCAGTTACGACAGTGGCCGCAACCAATATTGAAAGGCATTACTACTCTTTCGCCTACCTTTAGATCTATAACATCTGGGCCTATCTCTTCCACGATCCCGAGATTCTCATGCCCAAAGACAATTCCTGGTTTCGCTGCTGTTCTTCCTTCGTACATGTGCAGGTCTGAACCGCAAATCGCGGTAGTGGTGATTTTCACGATTGCATCGTTAGGATGCTGTATCTTTGGTCTAGAGACATTTTCAACTGCAATCTTAAAGGGTTCCTTGTATACAACTGCCTTCATTATTCAAGTATTCGAAGCCAAGCTTCTTAACTTTTCTTGTAGCAAAAGAGAGCCCAGAAGATCCAGTACGTTCCTTTTACAATCACTTCCTCTCCAACAGAAGAGGGTTTCATCCTAATTAGCACAAGAATACGGGATATTCCATTCAAATAGAAACATATCTCCATAAATTCTACCTCATTATCCACTCACGATATGACATATCCGGCCTGTATGAATCAATTTCATCTTGATAGAATTTGCTCGGGATGGACTAGTTATTGCAGAAGAATGTCTGAACTATTGGAGAGCCTACATACATATATACGTCTTCGAGAGTGAGTTTTATAAACCATTTCATGAAGGTAAATCTGGCCACACTTCGAACAAGTAAATACCATAAGTTACACTCCTCATCCCCACGGTAGACAAGCTTATGGTATTTTGTTTTGTACATATTTACTAAATGCTGGACTTGTTCTACGTCATCGTACTCGTGTGGGCATGGAATCTTCATTCTAGTTTCCTGACTGCTCTATCGATTCTTTTAATCTGTCTATCAACTCATCTTCTTGTCCGATGCCGATTGTAAGAACATACTCGCTGTCAGGCGGCGTACGTGGAAAAAGAAAAATATAAAGTGATGGTACGAGTTTAAAGAGGTATAACTAATGTGGAATTGAGGCTTCGCTTGCAATAATATGGCAACCAAGGATTTTCCCATTCATTTTATCCGCAAGAAACTTTACAAATCCGTCTCGATTTTCTAGTGCAAGTCCCATTGCGGTATTTATGTAGGCATAGACAGACTTTTGATATTCTATGCCTGCTTTCTTTAGTTCTTGTTCTGTGAAACCTACTCCTGCAACCTGAGGTGAGCTAAAAATTGCGTGTGGCATTGCTGCATAATTCACAGGGATTTTTTTATCAGGGTGTAAAATATTGTTGAATGCATACTGGGCTTCGTGGTTGGCATTGTGTTTGAATAAATATCGGCCTATTATATCGCCCAGTGCAAATATTCCATTGACATCGGTTTCTAGAAATATATCTGTTTTAATGTAACCTTTTTCACCAACCCTCACTCCCGTTTTTTCAAGGTCAAGGGTGTCTGAATTTGGAATTCTTCCTGCAGCAATTAATAGCTGATCTGACACAAGCTCTAAAAATTTTCCGGATGTATCTTCCTTTGCTACTACATGGAATTCATTATTTTCTCTTGACACGTATTCTG
>JBAVTY010000279.1:0-2730 GCA_049696495.1 Candidatus Nitrosopolaris sp. | reverse complement strand
CAAGGTTAGAGAACCCTTGGGATCTCAAACATAAGAACAACATAATCATTTCCTTGCGTTTGTGTTACATCTGGCTGCGATGGTTTCTCGATACAGTAGCATCATGGTGATTTATTCCTGGAACCGGATGATATTTCTGTCCCAATAAAGTCCTCCTCGACCATTAATGCTAGGATTTTTTCCAATTCTAATAAAGAGATATCGAATCCATTCTTTTTCAAGGCAACGAAAATTTCTTCAGTTTTTGTAGACATATCTATCTACAACTATGTTTGACTATAATAATTTAATATATCAATCAACTAGAAAATGATACTATCGATTCAGTTCTAGTATTACTGTTTATTTCAGATGCTACATCGATACAACATTTTGATCGTTTCTTACGTTTGTCCTTACCTAGAAATTCTAATTCCACTATAACGTCGGGTTTAGGTCTCCCATTTCTGTGTGTACCAAAACCCATCATCGTATACCTGTGTATAATCGTCAGCATTATGACCTTTGTTAGATTAATTGTTGGACCCGTGTTGCTAACCCTGGGCCAGACACATATTAATCACAGCAATGCAAACAATTTGGAAGCATGGTTTCAATAGACTACGACCCAATCGCACAGATAATATATATCAAATTTAATGATCAAAAATCTGCAAAGGCCATTCCTATGGGTGAAGCGCAATACTTGGATATATCAGAAAGTGGGAAGGCTGTAGGGCTGGAGATTATATTGCCGAAAACGGTCACGGAAGAGGCTTTGAAAGCAATTAAAGCATGCGAGGAAATAACAATTCAGAAAGCGTCCTAAGCCAAACCGATTTATCTTAATGCTTAGCATTCCCTATGTATTGCTTCTATTGTTGCTTTAACAGTGTTACTGTCGTTTTTCTATTGAATCTAACCTAGCTGTTTACGCGATAAGCTGGTCTGATAAATGTGCTATGGCATCGTCATTCAGCTTGTCACGGTCTCATCGATTGGTTTAGCGCTTCTAATTCTTCTACTTTGCTTTGTATGTCTGCCCCTTGTCTTTCCAGCTGCGGTATATTCACAAAGCAAGTAAGGTGTAATCGTCATTTGTCGTTTCAATAGGAAAAAGTGCAATTTATAAGGTGGTTATTCTCTTTGTATTCTGGTAGAATTATATTTTTAAGGCAATCGATACAATGGATTCAATTGAATTTTCATACAAATCTGATAAGACACGTGTCAACAAATACGGATACGAACAGTGGAATATCGATAAAGAGGAGAGGATTATTCATAAAATTAAGCAAGCAGAAATTTAGACAAAACGAATCATACCGCTCCCATTGCGAGCTGAGTAGATTAGTGGTAGAACCTCAATCGATGTAGATGCCTTTGGAGGATGGTGAGCGAAAATATGAGCACAAACCCGGATTGTAAATGTGGACATAAATTCGCTGAGCATCGTCAACTAGAAATCATTAACTACTGTATTGGCGATGATTTCCTTTGTAAATGCGAAAAATACGGTGGTAAAGATGATTTGGAGGAGGATAAAAAATGATTTGTAAGAGATGTAAGATTGATTTCAAAGATGGTTTGTCACATCTTGAAGAGCAATTATGTAAGCAATGCTGTGACGAAGTGTATGAAATGGATTGAACTCTGATACGAATATGTTGTTATGATTCTCCCAAAGCCGTAATCTCCGCAGCCTTTGATGGCCAATGGCTTGAAGGAAAAAGGCGTTTGGTCGGCATATTGCAAAGGTTCTTATAAAAATATGTGATACGCTATGTGCCAATGCCCAAATACACCATAATATATACCGAGGAAGTGGAAGGCGGGTTTAGTGGTCGGTGTTTGGAGTTACCAGGTGCAATAAGCCAAGGAGAAACACTTGAAGAGTTGAAGGTCAATATAGTTGATGCCGTTCAATTGATAGTGGACTCTATATATGAAGAAGCACATGAAAAGAAAAAGATGGAAATAGAAGTTTCAGTATAACTTGATTAGAAATCATAGGGTATCTCCAAAGATTCAAAATAGTGAGGGAATAGTTTTGCTGCCTTGTTAAAGGAGCTTACACCATCTTGCCATGTCTTTACAATCCTAGGATCTTCAGGATTTTCGTGTAAAAAGAATTCAGCTGTTCTGTAATAACTTGAGGCCCGCAGATAAGCCTCACGTGCACTTACCTTATGTCCTAAAGAAAGACACTCATCTCCATCTATCTGCAGTTCCGTACCATTCAGCGTACCAACTTTCAAAATCACCTTCTTTTATGCGATAAGCAGTAGACAGGCATTCACCAATATCAGCCCCCTCATAGTAAGACTTTCTGCAACTGGTATATCTTCCCCCTTAATTTTAAGTAGACCTAAAGAATACTTAATCATATTGACGAGATTGATTCCTTCCAACTTTGATTGTATTTTGATTAAATGATTAGGAAGAATCACATATCCAACATATTGTTCTGCTTTTACTGCTTGTTGTTGATTGGCTTTAAAGATGACTTTTATTTTACCTCCAAATTCATTTTGTATTATACTTAACTCATTTGAATTACTCACTCACTCGTACTGCATTTTCATTCTTTTCAACGCATATCTAATAATTGTAACTATGTCTTTGTCAAGTTCTGTACACAGGATATGGATACTTTTGTTTCTGCCGTAACATTGATTACGATGTTGTATTTTCTTTTAGTGATGGCATGTACGCCTTTAACTTTACAGCGTTGTAAATTTCGCCGTCTAT
>JBAVTY010000278.1:0-13439 GCA_049696495.1 Candidatus Nitrosopolaris sp. | reverse complement strand
AGTAAACCTCACATAATTGACTAAATGATAGTCAGCTAAAGCTGTATAGATAAGATTAATTTGTCAAAAAGCCAAGTACTAGTTTACTGTAATTGCCAATTGATTAACTTACAATGCTGTTAAGATATGATTATCTGGTTATAGCAGTAGGAAGCGAAACTAGATTCTTTGGAACAACATCACGCATTTACCATAAACTCTCAACGACGCAATAAAACTTAGGAATCACATTATACATCTTCTTGAACAAGCTGAGCAGTTACCACCTGACTCTAATTTTGATAATAATACGTTCATAAAATCGCAAAGGAAAGAGATTTTGACATTTGTAATCGTCGGAGGTGGCTTTGCGGGAGTCGAAACAGCAGGTGAGATTCTGTAAAAGACTACTACCATAATATTGATAAAAGCAAAATCAAATTCGTAATAGTTCAATCAGGTAACAGACTTCTAGCGGAAATGAGTGAGGAATTAGGACGATTTGCACTGAAGAACTTGCGTAAAAGTGGAGTGGAGATCATTCTTAATAGTCGGGTCATAGGAGCTACCGAGCATAGTGTCAAGCTAAAAGACGGTAATATGATTCCTACAAGGTCTGGTGGTGAAGGCCCCTCGTCACTAATTTCCAAGTTATCATGCATGCACGATAGCAAAACAGGAAGAATCATTGTAAATAAGTATTTAGAATTACCAGGATACAAAGGTGTATTTGCGCTTGGTGATTGCGCCTTTATGATAGATCCAAACACTGGTAATCCGTATCCGCCTACAGCGCAGCATGCAATTAGAGAAGGTTCGACAGTAGCAAAAAACATAATTGTAGAACTAGAAGAAAAATCGGATAAGAAGGAAGTATTTGATTACAAGACAAGAGGAATGATGGCTAGCATAGGAAAGCGTACTGGCGTGGGTAATTTAGTAGGAATACAAGTTCAAGGATTTCTTGCATGGTGGATATGGCGCAGCTATTATTTAGCGAACCTTCCAACATTACACAAGAAGGCAAGGGTTTTAGTGGATTGAATAGTAGATATATTCTTCAGAGGAGATGTGACAATGGCTAAAACCATTGCAGAAGGAAAAGAGAATTGAAGGCACGGGTAGCGTTTGACGTTGAAACCACCTACGATTGCATACCACTGTAACTTATGACAATCAGTTTTTTATAGATGCCGTGCTTTTCTGTAATATCCGGCATTTAAATCGAGATGATTCTAAAATGTATTATATGGTATAAGTGTAAGATAAGATGCATCTGTCGCGATATCATTGATAGGAACAATCATACTTATGAGAATAATGACAATATAATGCAGATTTCACATTGAAGTCATGAGACATGCTTGTTGGTTGCGTTGAACTGGTATCTACCAACTTGCTTCCATACAAAAGCGCTCTGATCATTTTTATTTGCATTAATGGCCCTTACCGCCCAAAAATCATAATCTCCATACTTTCTATCTCCTGCTTCGTTGAGACTTGTATCGCCAGTAATTCCGTTGTAAGAATTAGCTATTCGCAAGAATGTTTTCTTTAAGTAGTTTATATCGTTAGAAGCTGTAGTGGCTTTTTCTGTGAGAGCCCCCACCCAAAGCGCATCATAAGCGACTTCTGCATAAGGTCTAGGTACTCTTCTTATCGTCTTTTGAATCTGATTATCTATGAGTTTAAATTTGTAGCTTTTATTATCGACTGCATATATTGGGTTAACGAAACCCGTTTTTACTGCAAACAAGGCAGCTTCTATATTCCTTACAAGCTTATTATTCAGCACAGAACCATCACTGCCATACCACTTTACGATAGATAGTGCAGGCTGGTTTTCTGCACCGATGAAAATTGGTGCTACTTCGTCAAAAGCTACAAGGTATACTCCCACCTTATCAGCCCCATACTGAGTTACTGCCTGATTTACCTTCGAGCTCAAAGACTTCAGATCTTGGCTCCAAACGATAAAATTTATTCTGTTAAGGCTTGTAGAGAAATCGCCTGTACTAGGTACGTATCCAATGCCATCTAATACTATCCCGCCTAGCTTCCCAAAATCTTCTTTCACTGCATTAACAAGATCATTTCCATAAATGTCCGTCCTCCACATGGGTACCACTACTCTTACTCCATCTTGCCACATCAGTCTAGATATGGCTTGAGCCTGATGAGTATCATCTGGCACAAACCTAAATACATTATTTCCAACGATAGCAAGAGATGGTGCAGTACTAGATGGACTTATAATCAAAATGCCTTTTTTGTAAGCATAGTCTTGGACTTCTTTTAGTTCTGCACTAGTTGCGGGACCAACGACTATTCTTACACCTCTTGCTGCCAACTCTTGTAGTTTTTCAAGACTTATTGCTGGGTCCGTCCCTGTATCCTCAACGATGAGCCCAATTCTAATATTTGAGTTGCCCTTTGAAAAATATTGATTCACATCTTTAATCGCAATCTTTACGGCTGCATCTTCGGATTCGCCTACAGATGACCATGCGCCAGTTAGTGGAAGGAGCGCACCTAATGTTACGATTTGCTTTCCATCGTGTGTGGGTGCTATTATTTCAGAATTTGTGTTGGTAAATAATGCATTTAAGGGAGAGGACGGATAGACTAAAATCACAAATAGTGCCAAACCCAGCAATGCTCCAATAGTAAGTGCAATAGTTTGAACCCTTCTTTTAACCGTCTCCTTTTCGGTCGAGCTCGCAGATGTTAGCTTCGTCACAACTTCTTTTCGGCTAAAATCATGTGTGATGTGGGATGGGATTATCAACTTAATATACCATAATAATCCAGCCGCCATGACAAGGAAATGAGCTGCAAAAAACAGTGCCGATATCCATAACTGTTCTACAAAAGACGTTAGAACAATAACTGCAAACCAGCTGTCTGATATAGCTATTAAAAAAATACCTAACGATTCGCATATCCAGGGAGTGAACCATACGGGCTCTTTTCGAAATTCAACAAGAATTACAATAGCAGGAATCATCAGGGTTGAATCCAGAATAGGATAAGCAATTATGAATGCAAACATTTGAATGCCTCTTGAACTAGATAGTACAGATAAATTTGCAGTGAGTGCGATAATATAACAAAGAAATATGGCATTGCCAATCACACTTGCAAGGAGTACTTTCCTACCGAAATTGAATTTTTTCTGGAACTCCTTATATGTCATGAACAGATAGTAAGCAAGAAAACCATAAGCACTCAACCAGAGATAATCAGCAGCAGAGGGCATAGGTGGTACTATCTCCAAGACAATCTGATAAAATGCCCAAACAATATCGGCGGAAAGCCATAGCACTAAACCTATAGCTAGGGCTGCATGTGTTTTCCCATAGAGTCCATGAAACCTCAGTTTATATACTAGAAATATTGCCAGACCTGCAGCAATTGAACCATTAATGGTTATAATCCAGTTAGAATAAAACTCCTTACTGTTTGTTTCTGCAAAAAAGATGATAGAATCTGATACAATAATTGCGATAAAAAGTCCAAGAAAAAGGGCCCTTCTGCTGAGAATTATATTAATATCACAACCTTGATGTTAACGAGGTTTAATTCACCAATTTAAGATTATACGGCTTTAGATGGCGGGAAAGAAAAGTAACCAAAATAACCATAATAGCAGCCTATGAAGAACAATATATGTTATACTGAAAGTAATAGATATGTATGAGTTAGCAAATAAAGGGACTGGGATTGCATATTCTAAAGGCATAGTCCAAGGTAGCGGTAAGAAAAATTGGACTGAGTAATCTTGATCGCAACTTTACGTTTAACCTGCCTGCTTCATAACTCGCGACCCTCCTTACCAAACCTCTTTAACGGGAACGAATGCCCACATTTGAGGACTCAAAAAAGAAGCACGTCGATGACATAGAGGTTTGGATTAGATCGTCAAATACATCAAACTTAAACTGAAACCATTTGTTTCAAAATAACAGGAAGTAGTATGAAAATTCAATAAAGTTCTTCGTTCTCCGAACCCATTGAAGCACGAATGTAAAAAATACGCTCTTTGAGTTGATCAACCCGCTCAAAGTCGCCAATCTTCATGGATAATTTCAGTTGTCGCCACGACTTTTTGAGCGCACCCCAACTTTGGCCAAAGGTCATTCCTAACTCACTCTATGTCGAATCGAGAACTCGTACTTGATTCTTTCAACATCGTCTATAATGTATATTGAACACACTTCCTAAAAAGCCCGGCGGGCAATGAAAAGACACGTGACCAATCTATAAGTATTTGCCATCCACGCGCACAACATCGATCGTCCATTATTTATCCAAACATGCCCATTTTAAATGAGCGTATGACTATCGCTAGACAGTAGCTATACAACAATGACTATCGCTAGAGTTACATTTACAAAGGCAATGAAACATCGCATAATCCGCACATGATATTCGTATCAAATTTGAAACGAGCACCATTATTTTCTAGCTTGGAGTCATTACCAAATAATATGAGACAAATGATCGAACATCCGACGCAGTTCAGTATAATTCAAGTGTCACCTTAAAGAAATGTCCGACTGGATCTCGAAGACATGTGGCTTTCTCTTCGTGACTGTCTTCACAGGTTCCTGACAGCCGTGTGGTTTGCCCTTACCATTCTAGGATTGGACTACACACCAATTCTCTCGAATTAGTCGCTCACCTATTATCCCTAGTACGACAACCATACATTTCCATGGACGTACTAGGCCTTTACCTAATACGGAACTCTGCATGATGGATCATCCTTCTTTTTCGGTCAGTCGGATATTACATATAGCGTGGAACTTCCTATTATACTTTTAATTATTCCGAGTGTGCTCCTTGAGCCCGTTAAGTGACACCTGTTACCATGAACATGTCTGCTCCATGCTGTGATCTCATATGTTCTTCTGGGGTCAGAACAAAACCGATAAATCAGGTCGTGTTTTATTCTGCTCGAATAGAACTGCTAGAATTAGGAGTGTCGGGTTATTCTCGGTGTTTTTGTGAGTAGTAGTTTGCCATAAATAATTCCATTTGGTCGGATGTTTCCGGATATTTGTGAAAAATTATTATATATTTGTCCAATTTCCCATAACTTATCATGTATATGAGGAGTAATAATATTAAGTCGCCCGATTACGTAGGAAAACAGGTCACAATAAGGGGTTGGGTTCATCGATTGAGAAAACAGAAGGACAATACATTTATTCTCATTCGAGATGACCGTGGCGGGATAATTCAAATCGTTATTCCCACTGAAAAAGCAGTTGATTTGACAATCGAGTCTTCCATTGAAGTCATGGGAATACTTAGACAAGATTCTAGAGCTCCAGAAGGCGGTTATGAAATAAAGGCAAATGAGCTTAAGATATTCGGTTTAGCACAGGTTGATTACCCTATCGGCGAATATCAAAGTCCTGAAATATTGTTGGATAAACGACACTTAGCATTACGGACTAGACGGATGATCGCAATAGCAAAAATACGTGCATTTATTCTGAAATTTGCTCGTGAGTGGTTTATGGAAAACGATTGGATCGAAGTTACTGCTCCCATTATTGTTAAAGGTGCAGTTGAAGGTGGTTCAACACTTTTCAGCATAAAGTACTTCGATGAAGAGGCATTTCTTTCACAAAGCGCACAACTTTATCTTGAATCAATGACATTTTGTTTAGGTCCTGTTTGGAGTCTTACCCCATCATTCAGGGCAGAAAAATCAAGAACCGTTAGACATCTCGTAGAATTTTCTCATCTCGAAGCCGAAGCTCCATGGGTAAATCTGGAAGATATATTGAGTTTCCAAGAGCAATTGGTCTCCTTCATAGTTCAAAATACTACCAAGCATGCTTCAGAAGAGCTTACCCTCTTGAAAATCAACACTAACGAGTTGAAAAGGATCGAACCCCCATTTGATCGATTGACATATGCTAAGGCAATAGAGACTCTGCGAGCTAAAGATTTCATGATTATGGCCGAGAATGGAAATCAGCGGACTATTAAGCATGGGGACGATCTTAACATAGATTCTGAGCGAGAATTAACCAAGACTAGCCTTAGACCAATCTTTGTAATTGGATATCCACTTGTAGTAAAACCCTTCTATGTTAAGGAAGATCCGCAAAATAAGGGAATGGGTCTAGCTGCAGATTTGCTTGCTACCAAGGGCTTTGGTGAAATAACAAGTGGAGGAATAAGAGAGGATGATGCCAATACTCTTACGAAGAGAATAGAGAAAGAGAATATGGACAGAGGCGCGTATGAGTGGTATATAGATCTGAGAAGATATGGCTCAGTTCCCCATGGAGGTTTTGGACTAGGAATCGAGAGATTGGTGAGATGGATCACCAATATGAAAGATATAAAAGACACAGTATTGTTCCCGAGAACGATGTCACGGGTAACTCCGTAATCCAAGAACTCAACAGAATGCTATACAAGCGTGTGCCAATTCTCCTGCTACTCCGCATATAGACTAGTAGTGTGACAGTCCTTGTGCCTGCCTGATGTAGAAGTAGTCCTGGATCAGATATGGAGTGAGACAGTGAGTGAAACAGTAAAATCCGGCGTCAGCTAAAGTCATAGTCACAGCGGTCGGAACATTTAGTTTTTTGTCCGACGCTCGCATACAATTATCCTATAATGCTAATCCGACGGCAATTATACAGAACCAGTTTCTGTAATAGATATAAGGGATATTTCGACTAGAATCTGAATATTTCTAGCTGATTTCTCATAAGCGCAGCTTAGATTAGTAGTAATACTTATGAAAATGAGTTGAATTTGGCATGTGGAAATCAAAGATCAATTCTAATACCGTTATCATGGGAATGGCAGTTGGGATAGTCTTAGTCTGTACACTATTTATGTTACCACTAATAATTATACTAGATAAAATAGTTAGCAGATCGGGTAGATCATACGAAGGTGTAGGGCTATAACTGGTATACCAACATTTTTTAAACAGAATAAACGTTTTATCAAGAATGCAATGGACGAAAGGTAGGTTTGATTTTCAGAACGAACATTGGAGTGATATCGTGAACCAACGGGTTCCTGAGCTGGATATGTCGATAGGTGGTGGCCGACCTCTTTCATACTTTATCACCATCTGTCATAGGAGGATCATATGTGGCATGAAATCTGATTCCTTTTTCACAAATATCTTTCCGTGCATTTGATTTAGTTGCTTACGTTGGAAACTCGTATGACATACATAGAGTGGCACTACCCAGCCCTGGTCATTTATGATATTATCGTATAAATAAAAAAAGACTATCTCGATGGAAAAGTGTTAGACTTTTCCACTCACGATTTGAACGCATAGCTGTAACTAGGGCTTACTACATTCCCCTTGTCTACAATAAGATAATCTCCTTCAATATCACGACCATTCAAAAATCTAATGAGGCAGTCCTTTATCCCATCCGCGTACCTCCTTTGTGCCTCCAATGTTGTGCCGGAATAATGTGGAACCATTGCATGATTTCGCATGTTGCGCCATGGATGATCCTTAGGTGCAGGTTGAGGAAACCAAACGTCACCCGCATACCCTGCCAAATGGCCTTCGTTTAGTGCTTGAACAAGAGAAAGAGTATTGACGATCCTACCTCGTGCAGTATTAATAAGATATGCACCTTTTTTCATGCGGAAAAGAAGTTCGCGGTTAAACAGACCGTCTGTCTGAGGTGTCAGCGGAGTATTGATAGTAATGATATCGCATTCCTCGATAAGTCGATCTAACATACTATAACGCGCTCCTAGTACAAACTCTTCTACAGTGCTCAATCTGTGATAGTCGTAGTATATCATTTTTACATCAAATCCCTTCAGCCTTTCGCATACCCGTTGCCCAATCCTTCCGACTCCTATAATTCCAATTAGTTTATCTTCCAAATCATGTGCTTTTGCTGCAATTTCTGCTATATCCCATCTACCATCCAGAACCTGTCTGTAAGCAGGTATGTAGTTCCGCACAAGCGCTAAAATATGCATTACCACTTGCTCAGCAACACTTACAACATTACTACCAGTAATTTCAGCTACTGTAATTTTACGTGCGGCTGCAGCCGCCAAGTCAATATGATCAGAACCAATTCCAGCCGTCAGGATGAGCCGGAGTTTAGACGCCTTTGAAATTCTCTCTTTTGTAATGTAAGCTGGCCAAAACGGAGTGGTAATCAAAATATCAGCGTTAAGTAGATGTTTCTCGAGCTCAGCTTCCTTATCAGTTAGTACGACAAATTCATGTCCTTGACTTTCTAGAAAATCTACTAAGCCAAGAGCATTCTCTGCACAACCTAAGAGCTCTGGCGTCTTTCTCGCTATTTCGCCTGCAGGATAAAGAACTGCTACGATCTTCATAACTTCTAGAGGTGTGATACTCATTCAAATAAGGTTTTCCTAGACATTAGACTCAAAAAATCATAAGGTACACACAGCAAGTGATGTCTCTCATTTTGCTAATTCCGGACGTTGACTTAATATATGGCGGTTAATGCCGGCTGCAAACACACGTCAAATAAACAAAGATCGTCGTCGTCGGTTCCAACCCATTCGCGATCCTTTTAATCATTGTCATTAAGATCCCATTCGTTTCATAAGTAGTCTATCAAGATGAATATCAATACAAGGACAGATAAATGTCAAAAGGGAGAGTCGATTAAAGAAATGAAAGTTACCCACTGCTGCTGCGTAATG
Source organism: Candidatus Nitrosopolaris sp. (assembly GCA_049696495.1). GTDB lineage: Archaea > Thermoproteota > Nitrososphaeria > Nitrososphaerales > Nitrososphaeraceae > Nitrosopolaris. Next base: position 4,757 of record JBAVTY010000278.1, on the reverse strand, counting down.
AGGGAGTAACAGGGCTTAATTCTTGTACTCTATTATGAATGCTCAAGAAATTCATACCCTTTTCTGAAGTCTTGAAAGTTCTTTCGCCATCCAGATAATCGATCAAGCCTTTTTCTATTAGAAGTACTAGGTATTCCTTAGTGAGAGTATGAGAAAGATACACATCATACATTATTTTTGTCAATCGTACTCGATTTCCATTAGCACTTTGTAATATTTGAGCGATGATTTCGTTTCTATCTCTGTACTTCATATATACCATACTTACACTCAATTGCCACATAAAAATGTCGCTATTATAAGAATGCAAAGATTGTGTCCTTACTGATGAGGAGAAACATCTTACATCAAAAAATGATGTAAGATATCTATATTTAAATCAATATGATGAAGGAAACAGCTTAGATCGGGCATCTTGTAATAAAGATCGAATCAATACAAACACTTGGTCCTCCAGAACAGAGGGAGGTCTCAAGGCATCGATATAATAATATTACAGAGTCGAGAAATATAATATGGGTCTTGGAGAAGCTGCTCCTAAAAATAATCGAGATCAAAGATCAAGTTTGGAAGAGTGCTAGTGTTGACTGGGCATCATCATAGGTCATAAACAATGGGTCTTAGAGAAAACGCACCTGAAAATAATGCGAACAAACCAATAGTAATGGGAGAAAAAGTTGGGATAAAAAAATCTTCTCTTTCTGTAGCTGTTAATAAGAAACAAAAACATCATAAAAATCTTAAACAAATCATCATACTCTCTTTTGATGCCATTAAAGAAAGGAAGTTAAGATCTACGCTAACAGTATTGATGGTCGTAGCAGGATGTGCTTTAATCGTGGCACTTAATGCTATGAGTGCAGGTAATACAGCTTTTATCAGCAAGCAATTAGATAGCTTGGCCCCAAACATAATGTTTGTCAGTTCTGGCCAGCATGGATTTCATGGCCCATCTGGACCACCAACCATAATCATAAATTCACAAGTTGTAAACAGGATCAAATCGCTACCATTCGTACAAGAGACAGTACCTGCATATAGAGGACAGCTTGCACTTAATGCTCAGGGAAATACACAGAATGTTCCGGTTGTTGCAATGGACCCTTCAAAAATCTCCCTGATTCTTCCAAACCTACAACTGGTCCCCGGTTCTGCGATTAAACCAACAGATCCAACTGCGATGGTGGTAGGAAATACTGTAGCTAATCCCCCAGGAGCTGCGGTTCCATTTCTGTCAATTGGACAGACTGTCAAAGCTACATACACTTATTCGAATGGCGTTTCAGGACAGGCAGCGACAGAATCTAAAACATTTGTAGTGAGTGCCATAATGGAAGTTAGCGGAAATAATTACGTAGATCAAAGTGTTTTTATTAATGAAATTGTAGGTAATCAACTGTTTCATAAAGCAGGAAAATTCGATAGCATAACTGTAGCTGCAAAGTCAGCTGATTATGTTAATACTGTACAACAAGAAATTACTAATCTGTATGGCTCTAATAACCTTGGCGTAATTACACCTACTGCCATATTGCAAACAAGAATGCAATTTCAAAGTGGAACTGCTACATTTGCACTAGAAATAGCATTTATTGCTTTACTTGTAGGCGCCGTAGGAATCATAACAACCCTTTATACATCGGTTAACGACAGAATAAGTGAAATTGGGACTATGAAGGCCATTGGTGCAAAGAATCTATTCATTCTAGCCCTGTTTATGTCCGAAGCGTTATTGATTGGTCTCCTTGGTGCAACATCTGGCATATTGATGGGCATTGGTGGGGCATATGTACTAACCGGCATGTCTCCTCACTCTTCATCAGGCGGAGGTGTGGCAAGTCCAGCTAGTGTAAGTCCGATATTTGTTCCCAGTGATCTTCTTCATGTCTGGGTTCTTTCACTGCTATTAAGCCTGGGAGCTGGCGTAATGCCTGCCTGGAAAGCATCACGTCTATCTCCTTTAGAGGCTTTGAGACAATAACTGCACCACCTTTCACCAGAGGAACTGGGGGGCTAGAACGTATCTTGTAAAAATCTCTCTCGAGCTACAGCCAAATACAAATGCGGCTTATCCGATATCTTAGTCAGTCAGTAGTTAGTCAGCGTCCCCCCCTTTCCTTCTCTGCAGAGCTCATTGTCAAGAATTTAACAGAACGTACGCAGAGCATGATCTACCAATAATAGTACTGCATTGAACTCCAACTGAGAGAGGCTAAGCCCATTTCCAATTCTCCATGGTTAGCATTCTTGTTATATCACAGTACTGGCAAGACACATATAGGCATTCGAATTAATATGCAATATTCATTTAAGTGAGCTACAGTAAATGAGTTCAGCTAGCCACCCGGAGGTAGAAGTTAAGGAACACCCAAACTTCAGGACGATCAACGTGGGTGGAGTGTACGGCATGCCAGTTGGGATGCGCTTTGAAGTGGTTCTTTATTCAGAACAGCTTGAAGTTGCTAAAGCGTTATCATCGGTTCAAACAGTCATGCCACCTAGTGTTAGTCGGACACTGGAATGTAGACTCATAATAGATCCGTTTCAGGCGAAATCAATCGCACAATGGTTGACAGCACAAGTGAACGCCTTTGAAAAACAGTTTGGACATATTCCGTCAACAGAGGAGCTACAAGAAAAAATTAATGCTGAAGCAGACAACAAAAAGGAAACCAAAGGGGTCTACCAATAAGCAATAGCACCGCGAATTCCTAATACGTACAGTAGTTTCTGCTACACTAATATTATGCAGCTTGATTTTGATTGAGAATATAGAATCTCAATTGAAATAACGATGGACGTCTAGGGCTTTTTGTCTATGCGGACCACTTGTAACATTTGTCTATTTATTTCCAAGACCACTACATTGGCAAATCCAAAGTGAACCAATGGTACCGTTCCATGTTCTATCAGAGCTATTCTCTTCATACTGAAACCTGTACCACTTTTTCTTCTCCGTATAAATTATCTTGTAATTGGCCTTGGCGTAGATCATAAAGTATATTTTTATAGGGTTCCAGCTTTCCTAATAAGTTAAATCTCTTAACTTGATAGACACAGAGTACGACGACCGCTCAGCCCGCATATTTCAGACGGGCAGGGAATTGAAACATAAAGTGTGGTCTGGATCATCGTACTATGACCTTCCTCTATAATCACCAATCATGCTGCTGGAGGAATCTCTTGAATCATGACGTCAAGCGTGTTTCAGGTAATTACGTTGTTATATATCTAATTGACACTTAGACGCTTATGGAAGACAAATCCACCACAGCCGGAAATGATGCGTCGTATAGATGCCTAACCAGACGCAAAGAGTGTTGGAATATACTAATTGCTGCATTCACCGTAATCTCTTTAATAATAATTCTTCTCACTTTTGTATATCCATCTAAAGACCGCCAATTACTGGTGATATACATTTTTGACTTTCTGGTAACCACCTTTATGGCAATCGATTTTTGCCTCAGGATCAGAGCATCTCCACATAAGCTAAGATATGCATTAAGTCATTGGTACGAATTACTTGCCATGATACCCTTAGCGGTGTTCGGTGGTCTTGATGCTGTGACTGTAACTAACAATCCAGTACTAAGCTTCAAACTAATAGCCTTTTTCAGACTAGCTCGTCTTTACAATTTAGTGCGCTATATTAAGGGGAATGAAATATTTTTATTGACTGGAATAGCGGCTGTAACAATTATTTTTGGAGCAATTGGCACGTGCTTTGCAGAATCTGGCAGTCCGGATGCAAATATAACATCTTTGGACAATGCATTCTGGTACTCCATAGAGACTATCACAACCGTGGCATATGGAGAATATTACCCAGTTACCGGGCTAGGAAAAGTAATCTCATCGTTCTTGATGTTCGCAGCAATATGAATAATGTGGACACCAGTTGCCTTGGTTTCATCCAAAATCATTGCAAAAAGAATCAAGGAAGCTCCGGTCAGTTTCGTAGAAGAAACAAAGACAGTAATTAAGAATAGAATCGATGAGGTTGAAAAATTGAGTGTTGAAGAAATGGAGATACTAATAGCCATGATAAGATCACTTAGTAATGGCACATCAGGAAAGTAGGCGCCTATTACCATTGTCCCAATTGGCAGGTCGCCAAATGGTACGATTCACGTACATAATCAAGTCTGGAATTGGGGTATGCCCATTTCCGAACATTATTTTTCTTTCATGTTGTGAATAGGAGCTATTTCATCCATCGTGTTCTGTATTTGCAGTAATCGTATACCTTTCTCTGTTGATCTGTAAGTTCGCATCCCCTCTTCATATTCTATCAATCCATTTTCCACTAAAAGTGATAAGTATTCTCTTAGCTGATTAAACGATAGATATGCTTTATACATTAATTTTGTTTTAGTAGCTCCTCCGCCATTTGCTGCATCTAAAAGTAGACTAACTATTTCACTCCTGCTTCTGTATTTCATATTTTACTCATACGGAACCAAATATTTATGAGAAGCTAAACTTAGTACTAAAGATTATATCGTATACTATGTAGTTGTTTTTTTGATTCTAAGTATCTCTCTGCACAAGTATTCATTGCACTAGAGGAGACGTATAGATTTAAGAAAGAGAAAAAGAGACTCTAAATAATCTTAAATGTAGGACATGTGTCTGGTCAACTAGCTTAAGAAGATAAAATGTAGGACATGTGTCTGGTCAACTAGCTTAAGAAGATGTGTGTATGTATGCACAGTTTAGCACTGCTTGTGTTTAAGACAGCTATTAGGCTTTCG
>JBAVTY010000277.1:0-2553 GCA_049696495.1 Candidatus Nitrosopolaris sp. | reverse complement strand
ATCCAATAGTTTAACTGAAACAACCAATAGATTCAGATAACACTTCTAAGCTAAGCCTGTGATGAACAAAATTATCAAATAATTGTATGAAATTATGTTAGCCGGTCTACGTAATACTATATACATCATCAGTATGGTGAGTACTACACATAATGATAAAACTGGGAAAGTAGGTATAACATTACCCAATCCATTAATAAAAAAAACGGACAAACTACGTGGCGACATTCCAAGAAGCACATATATCCGCAAAGCAGTCGAATATTATCTTAAACAAGCGAAGACCCGATGACGAGGAGAGGTTCACAAGATTTGCCAGCGTCCGTCACACATTCAGACATCAACATGACAGCTAGTCTGCTCCGGCTTACCTACTTTGTTTGATTCATTTTGAATTTGTGTTGGGTTCTGTTAAACTAACGTCGGATCTTATTATTTAGTAAAAGTGTTAAATGTCGTCGGATAAAAGATGAATGATAACTAAATACATTCTTAGGTATGGACCTGAACCTAGACTTTGACATCCGTTAGTTTGTCAGAATTGAAGGAAATTGTTAAAGGACATATGAAAAAGGAACTTGATATTATGGAGATACTTCTTACCATAGCCTTGAATTGAACGACCGCAAATCTGGATAATAATCGCTCATTCAGTTTCTTCGTATCCTTCCAAGTCACAAATACAGAACGTGTGTAGAATCGGAGCAAATCCCGGCTGACATAAGCGGTAATATCACGCCAAAAATACAACTCCTAGTCCATTGTCCTGGTTTACGCCAGTACCAACGAACGAACAAACTTGACGACAGTTAGCAGTATATTCGACGAATGCATCAGATTATATTTATGATTAAATATATCAGCAAAGGTACTTATGAATACAACAGGTTTTAGAAAAAGAAACGTATTGATAGTTACTGCGTTAATCCTCAGTGTAGGAGTGTCGACATGGACTACTGAATATATACAGTATGTAGGAGCACAAACGAAGAGCAATATTACAACTGGCATGATGGGAGGTAATAAATTGAAGACGACTATCGGTGCTTCTGGAACTAATATCACAGGCTCCGTTTCTCTAGCACATTTAATAGCCAAAACACTTGCATCAGAAGTAAATGTCACTTTAGTTAACGCTACAACGATTGCAGAAAAGACTGTGGGTTCTAATGCACACGCTGTATCAGCAAGACTTGCAGTGGTTCATGGATTCCTGGTTTACCGAGCTTCGGTTGTAGATAGCAACTATGACTTCCATACCGTAGTAGTGGATGCTGGAAATGGAAATGTTTTAAGCTCGGCTCCACTGTCTATTGCAAACAACGGGATGATGAGTGGTTCTACTCAATCCTTCTCCTCGAGACCAGGATCCGGTTCGTCTGACACGGGAATTACGTCCGGTCACGCGTCAAACACGACGAGTGTAAATAAGGGCTCCTCAAACACACTCGGTCTCAAAGGCCCTACTCAATCCTTCTCCTCGAGACCAGGCTCCGGAATTAAGCCCCCATCGCTTGTTCGATAACATATTCAAAATTCCTTTTTTTTCTCTATTCTCTAACCAATGCAGAGACATGATTCCAAGATATCTCGAGTATGAGTTTCAGTGTGAAATATGAAGACCCAACGATTCATGCACCAACTCGAAATTCCTGTTTCTGTACGCTCAGAACACCTAGTCATTAGTTGATCCAACCATATCTCTGTTATTTCGATTTCAAAGTTGGCATAGGTTAAATTTAACCTCTTTTGCTACTACTAGAAGTCCTTGTTTTCTTTCTGTTATTGATTTCACTGATTAATCTATTGGACGTTGAAGTACCCACCATTAGAGGATGTCGAGATTATGCCTCATTGAAGTAACTTGACAATTAGAGGTTCCCTCTGGAGGTCTGAGTAATGCTTAAATACTTTATTACATTTCCGGAACCAGCAACGAAATAAAAATGCATAAGAAAATGGACTGGACAGTATTCGCATTTATCATCCTATCAATGACTGCGTTTCTCACAATACCGACCAATGTTATAGTCCATATTCCATTTGCATTTGCAGATAGTAACTCCTCGTCAGATAGTGGTTCAAATAAATCTTCTTCAGACAGTAGCACTCCAGACAGTTCAGATAAATCCTCGTCTCACAGTAATTCTTCAGATAATTCTTCATCAGGCGATAATTCAAAGACTGCAGACAATAGTTCCTCTTTAGATAAATCTTCTTCAGACAGTAAATCAAAGTCTTCAGACAGTTCAGAAAACTCTCAAAGTTCTTCAGGTCGTAGTAACGGTACTTCTGCGACTACTACAAACAATAATGAACAAACTACAAACGCGCCCTCAACCGGTAAGACGCTAAATCAAGCTTCATCAGGTGGTAGTTCAGAAAACTCTCAAGGGTCATCAGGTGGCAGCTCCTCACCATCAGGTGGTAGCTCCTCACCATCAGGTGGCAGCTCCTCACCATCAGGTGGCAGCTCCTCACCATCAGGTGGCAGCTCCTCACCATCAGGTGGCAGCTCCTCACCATCAGGTGGCAGCTCCTCACCATCAGGTG
>JBAVTY010000276.1:0-1725 GCA_049696495.1 Candidatus Nitrosopolaris sp. | reverse complement strand
ACAGTTCATAAGCCCTCGCTGCGTCTATATCGTTTAAGACTAGCACGATTTCATTGGGAGTATAGAATGCGTCTTGAAGCTCGATTCTACTGTTGTAAATGATATCTGAAATTGATTAGATGAACTTATGGTATGTTCTCCTATCATTATTATTCTTTAAAAGAGAGGGAATTGTAATTGTAATCTTTGATAATCTGTCCCTTGGCAATTGTTCCTTTCCTGCAATAGCATTCTATGCAAAACATCTAGATGCTTTATCATTATTCGAGCTGCAGCAATAGGTTCTATTAGAATATCGTCGAGTAAAAGCTGAAGAAGTAGTCGGTCCCCAAGGAGCAAAGAAATATTCATCTGAAGTAATATCAGCTGCACCTGATCGAAAAATTATATTTTTGCGAAAGGAGGGCGCGATAAAAGAGAGATAGAAGTTTGGACATGTCGTTAGACTTATCACAATTGCGAATAATGATCTCCGTCAGCTGAATACAATACAATACATTTTGAATACAATACTTACCAACAATTGGGTAGTCTTTTCTGTCGAATTAAGTGTTCCTTGCATATTCTTATATGCACATAGCAGTATAAATAGATATGGGTGTATATATATTTCGACAAAACTAGTATTGTGTCTAATAAATAAGGAATTTTCTCTATACTAAAGCCTAATTTTTTAAAAAAAGATACAATGTTTCTCTCTATGTGATTTTCAATATCCTTAGATGATAAAAGATCCTTTTCTTACATCTTGCTGGTATCAATGGTTTTGCCCTTGTTTTGATATATTTTTAAAATGGATTAATTTTTTCCTCTGCTTGACAGGTCAGCTAATGGTAGGTACGAGAAGTTTCAATAACATTTGAATATATGGCCTATACTGAGCAAAAACAAAAAATTCGATCCGACAGCGGCTGCTACCTGATTAAAAGTATTCTCACCTTGTAGCATTTGTGCCGAGGAGATGATTTGAGATATTCTATGTCTTGCTATTGCTAACGAGTCTGCATTCTTCTCAATAGCAACAAATATTGAGATCAGACTTCATAGATTTTATAAACACAATGGGTATTCAGGCTGGCATCATACGATTACACGCTCGTGAAAATGATACCCAAGAACCACATTCAGTTGATGAGGTCTATTATGTTATTGAAGGCAATGGATTTATCAGACTAAATGGAAAAGATCATGAAATCAGACAAGGAACATACATTTTTGTTCTTTTGACTGGTCTAGGAGCGTCGCTGGGAGGTGCACTTGCAGGCGGGCTTTTTTGACAGTTGTTTCCAGGTATATTATTCTAGCAAGGGCGTTGGCGCGTCTATAGATTAAATTACCTTCAGTATTGATATTATTATATTAGAAGATAAATTTTATGAGAAATCCATTCAAGAGATCTGGCAGCCATAACGCATCCCAATATTCAGGATCAGGACCATCCTCTAACAAATTAGTAATTGTGGCAGGAGTAATCACATTTGTGTCGTAGTTATGTTCGAATCAGTAGTTGTGATACAAGCAGGACATAGAGGAGTTGTTCTCTATGTGGGTGCGGTTGAAAACCGTGTATTAGGAGAAGGAATACACTTTATCATTCCATTTGCTGAACAGGTAGTGCCTCTGGAAGTACGTACTCTCAAATATGTAGCTAATGCAACTGCCGCTTCTAATGACTTACAGGAGGTACAGACTACAATAGCATTGAACTATCATATTAGTCCTAGC
>JBAVTY010000275.1:0-1585 GCA_049696495.1 Candidatus Nitrosopolaris sp. | reverse complement strand
TGCTTATCCAATTTATTTTGCCATTTTTATTTAACCACATATAGAAATCTGTCAGATCACTTGAGGAATCTTGTCTAGCGTTTATTACGTTGTCGGCTCTTTTGTATTCGTTATTGTGTATAGCCGGCGAGTCACTAAGTGTTTCTAAAAGAACACCAACATTTTGTAATTTATTTGCCAATATTTGTGAAATATCATGCACTTCAATTCTGGCATCTGAGATTACTTTCTGTGAAGCAATATCGACAATTTTGTTTGATGTAAAAGTAGAATATTGATATGTAACAATTGATAATACTAACGCAACTGCTGCGATAATGACTAATATTACAACATTAGTTTTGGTGGTTCTTTCTTTCTTTAGCACAGAAGACACCTTTTTATTGTGGACACATCCAAACCCGTAAGTTGCATCATCACAATCAGTAGCACAAAAGATTTAGCTATTCTCGTGCAAATTAATGGACGACCTGCATAATAAAGCAACATTCTGTCTTTTCAACGTAAGGCAAATCTAAATGTAAAGCTTGTGTCCCAAGATAGCTAATAGCTTGTGTACCCTGTATGGTACGTCAACAACCGTACCAACCACACAACCATGTAGTTTCCAGTATATCCTCTACGGCCCTCTGCCCCAGAATGGTTCACGTAACTGTATTCATCCAATACACTTGTAATTATTCCAAGCGACAGGCGAGAGATCCACCATTAGTACTCGCGCGCGTGCATGATTCGAATTTGGTAGTCAGGAAGTGGAACCCCTCTAAGATAATTTGTACAATTAAGATCAGAGGTGCTCCGGCTAGACATGATAACATAGATTTCAGACCACTAGTAACAAAGACATCTGAATCTTACCATTATCAGTGGTTATAGGTGATAAGGCATATGATAGTGAAGTCAATAACATATTAGTAAGATATACTCCATGCGCTTAGCGTTATACCCGCAAGTTATGAACATGTGCCAATAAGAAATACACATGGTAAATACAGGAAACTAATGAAGCGTGGGTATTCCAAATCGTTGTACAGTCACCGAAACAAGGATGAAACCATCGTCTCGGTGAAAAAGCGACTATTTGGAGAACATGTTACATCAAGACTAGTGAAGACACAGAACAGAGAATTATCATTCAGATGCATAGCATACAATATCCACAGACTGACCAATATTGTTGTGATATTCTGTTTCTACTAAGCCTTGAGTATAGCTGTCACAGAGTCACATCGAAAGACCTGTGTATTAGGTACAATTGCTATTGTCGGTGCGTAAGTTTTACGTCTGATTTGAGTGAGTATGCGCGTCATATTTCTTAAGCAGCTCTCGACCTAGTGTTATTCGTAACGAAGGCTCTGCTATATCTACGAAAGGAAATTGTATGTTATTATAGAGGTGTTTTTTAACATTACGGAAAGAGCATTAATAAAATCAAAGACACTGGAATGTGTAATAATATTTTGTATACCATAATATTATAAAGCAATAAAGTATATTTTCATATTAAAAATGGTTAAGAAAGCAAAAGCAAAGAAGCCGGTAAAGGCAGCGAAAAAAAAGTAGAACAATTGGCATGGAGTAAGGC
>JBAVTY010000274.1:0-8346 GCA_049696495.1 Candidatus Nitrosopolaris sp. | reverse complement strand
TGATCTATCAAATCATGGTCTACTACAATTGTATAACAGGTAACAAACAACCAAAAGCGATAAAACACATGCTAGGGATCTAATCAAACAGAAAATTAATTTAAAAATGGAGACATAAATAATGCCCAAGCCTCAATTAATTAGCACATAGGCTGCAGGCATCGCTTTTTTGTAACACAATAAGGGACTAATTAAGGATTGGCTTCAGGAGAATCGAATGTGACTAAATTATGTTCTTGCCTGGACTACCCCTTAAAGCCATCAATTGAACTCATAGCTTATACCATCTATCGTCCCAGGCAATTCGGGATAATATCAATATTGAGTAATAATGATACCTTATTCAGTGCACATTGACGACATGTTGGGAAATCTAAGCGTGTTGTTTTAAAATAACCACTCCCGTCAGAGCTGAGTTAGACCACCTTTTGCATCGAACTTATAACTGCTGGGCTCTTTTAACGAGAGGAAGGCAAAAGGGACTAGATCATTGACCACAGAAGTCAATTCATACTACGGAAAACCTTCTGATGGCCAATATCTACATTAAATGATGTTTCTGAATAGGCTATTTAAATCCAATAATAAAAAGAGATAATGATCTAGTATATGATTGTAATAAATAAAAAGAATTAATATATTCACATCGCATGATGCTCGAAGGGCCTTTTACCTTTTTAGTGCCTTACACCTTACTTCCAGAACCAGACCTTGGTTATAGCATTCCCATTTTTCTCTATTTCATCCTTGTAAATACCAACCATGCCCTTGGTGTTAAAAATCGTACCAGTATCTCTCAACTTTCCATCAGCGCCATGATGTCCTATAGCTTCAAAAGTAAAGCCATGAAAAGCAGTACCACGTCCAGTAGTGTAAATCGCACCACCGGTACTATTAGTTAAAAACGCATTGCCGTTATCAGTAATATCAATACCGTTCAGAATCCCATGACCTGTGAAAGATATTTGTATTCCGTGTGTTCCGTTTACTATTGCTGGTTTGAAGCCTGTGGTCTTATCATACTCCGTGTACGCCTGAGGAGTTCCTAGAGTCATGTTGCTGCCATTAGTGGAGGTCGAAGAAGCTGATGTTGTGTTTGTTGCAATGGCGTTTTGTATTATCTGGTTAGGCGCATAAGTAATAACAGTAATAGATGCAACTATGCATAGTAGGGCTACTAACGCAACAATTACTAGTGTAGGTCTTTGGATTTGCATACGATTTGCTGAAACCTGTTGCCTTTATATATCTTATGTACCAAGTTTAGCAGACCAGATAAATACCTATCAGCATCTGTATCCAAATCATATACGACGTCTGCTAGTTTCGCGTCTGATAGTTTCCTATTAGGATGTATACAAAGAGGAACTCAAAGAAACTAAATGATTGCAGATGTTAAATCTTAAAAAGACTAGAGCAATTGAAAGTTACAATTTATTCTGATCATCCAAACCAACTTACCATATCTAGAAATAACAATCTACTTTTATTGGAGAGTATGCGAATTTATGTTAGTGTGTTTATCGACCACCATATATCAACCAAATATAATACATAGTAAGAATATACATCGACTGACTGGAAACTTAATAATATTTTGCTCCATCATGCCTGGGCTATGCATACGCAGCTACCGATGATAAAACAGCAACAACATCAACTTCTGTACCATATTATCTTAGGTCGATTTTGAATTCGAAGACCACCTCCTCATCCAATGTAGTAAGTAATTACACATTCAACTACACTATAGTTCCTGTCCTTTGATTGTTAACTTATATTCCACCCTGGGCGGAATTTCATTGTAAGCTTGTCTTTCTAGAATGCCACCTTTTTGAAGTTCTTTCAACCGAATAGCAAGTGTCTTACTACTAAAGCCCTGTAACGTCTGTCTAAATTTCATATATCTTACTGGGTCTGTAGTACAACATAGCGGAATCAGAATTTCAAGGGTTCCCCTTTTTGTAATCAATCTTCGCAGTTTCGCGGTTTCTGCCATAAGAGACGTTGCATCATAGCCATCAAAACTGCAGTTTAGCTGTCTTTCTGTAATTGTTGGTAACTTCACCCTTCGACTTTTAGTTTCCATAATTCTACTTTACCTGTTTTCTCTTCACCTTTTCATAAATAGTTTGCAACGTTATGAAAAGTAGCAAATCAAATAATCAAAAAAAGTGTTTCAAGCATATTACATGCTTCAAATAATGAAGGAATGTCTGTCGAATATTGTAGTCATCAGGTTCAAGATTTATACAAGTAATTGTAATGGGAAGAACTGTTACTATGGTCTATTCTGACCAATAATCGTTCATAGGCACACCACCGGGGATATCTCATTTCTCATGAATGGACTTAAATCAGATCAAAATTTAATATTTTCCTAAACTGTCAAGGGTCTCTGGATTGCATTCAGCGCTGTGATCATAATCATATTCGCCAATTTTCAACAGCAAGTACATTTGACTAGGCATATAATCACTAACATATCATTGGCTTCGGTTTCGATAAGGTATTGGAGGCAGGACAAAGGCTTGCCAAACAGAATGGGGTAAAACGTGACGACTGAAAACGAGATCAGCTATATCTCCGGTTTTTGATGAAGAAGTGAATTCATATGTATTGGCATTAGGTCAGAAAGGAAAGAAATACTACACTAGAAAAAAAAGTAGTAGTATGTGGTGACTTTGCCCCGTTAAGCAAGTTACAGGCCACCTAGGAGAAAGATGATAGTCAAACGAGATTCAAGATACCGTGACATGATTAAGCCAGAAAACAGTCCTACGCGCCCCTAGAAGCGTCCGCACGGTCCCCGTTTGAAATGAATGACACTAATAATAAAATAGAGAAACCGTTAGTTATTCCAAAGTCTTCAGCACCAGTTCTTTCGATCAGTCTTAACATCAATGACGTTTGAGATTTATACATTTTGTAAGGTCATATGTGGATAAAAAAAACAATATGCACAATTCCAATTGTCCTAATACTGGCAACAGGAATACCGGCAAGCACTAGCAGCGCATAACCCAGCATATTTGTATGGTCTTGGACTAGGTAAGAACGCAGGACTACGAGGATACTACGATGTCATGAACGACTGTTCGAATCGCCCGTATCTTTCCACTAATGTAACAGGCGCAATTAAGAACTTTACTTCACTACAGGAAGTAAACGATTGCGATTCAGGCTATGATCATGGATGGAATAAATATTGTCATATAGGTTTGGCTAGACATCCTAATGCTGCTCCAGCTTGTCCAGGAATCTCCGGTCCAAAAATAGAGACAAAATCATCTCAATATTAGCGACACGTTTGCCTATGGCCAAATCGTGATGCAATGAAAACACGTAGGACTACATCAATTACATGTGCATTGCAGCATTTAAAGAAACTTGCTGGCTTTGCATTAGGGTTCGTTAGAGGGTAGGTTATTAATAAATAATTAATAAGCAACTATAAGCGCGATAGTAATAGGAAGGGGAAGGGGAACGCAATCATTGTAAGGATTTTGTCCTGGTCGTGCAATTTGACTGTGATGACTGAAGTGATAAATGCATCATGTATGATTGGAATCTAATCGCAAGGTAATAAACCAAAAAATATAGCAGCAGTATATCTGCACAGTAATGTCGCCGTAAATATAGTAATCTTCTACTATGCAATTATACGTTATTGTGTTTATAGTAGATATGTGTCACATCATTTTTTACCTTCAACAAACGAATACGGAGGTCAAGTATGAAGATATTACTAAACATACTTGTGCTACAGCGTGTTACAATGTAACATATACCTATATTTGCGCCGATTAAATCATGATTTAGAAAATCTGTTAGGAAATCATAATAGAAGCAGAAGAATGAATTCAAAGACAACCACTGCTTCTGCTTCTGGCAACATCTCCCTATACATTGAAATATAAACGTTTTCTTGATTTTCATAAATGAGATTGTACCATAAGTTTTATTCAGAATCTTTAATTATAAACAAATATTAGAACATGCTACATGATGAATTATAAAATAGGAATTTCCCTTAGTATCATAGGCGTTGCAGCCGTATTAATGGTGGTTACAGCACCAACATTAGAAAACCACCAGGCAATAGCAGTCAGCCAGCCGATGATTAAGAAAGTTAGTCTGAAAGATCCTCCTACCAAAGTTAAGAAAGATCCGCCTAGGAAAAGATTCGTCAAACGCTGCGGCTGGATCCGCGGGAAGCGTGTTTGTCGTTGGGTACCCTGGCGCGGACCAGTACGCGGACCAGTACGGATAATGCCTCATTAGTTCCGTGAGTACACCCTTCTACTTTATTTTTTGTATTTTATAGTTACATGAAGTAATACAGCAGCATTGCTAACGTAATTAATTATGATATTACCCTTTAGTTTCTAATGCAAAGCCTACAGAAACACTATGTCTGTATAGGCTGGAAGCTGCAATGATGATAGAAGGCGACGGAATAAATTTCAGGAATTGGTAACGATAGGATTACAAAAATATCTGACATTGCTTTGCTGATATCTACACTAACTTCCATCACTGCTTCTGTGGATTGTATTCTCTCCTTCGCCGGGGAGGGAATACCATAAGTAGTGTATCTGCTTCACTCGATGGTTCGGTTCCAAGTAAACCAAGACCGCCTAGACTATATTGATTGTCATCGGGAATTACCGCTTTACCTAATAGTGCTTTGACAACTGGGGCTTCTTTTCTGCTATTGCAAGTACCTCGTCCCCAGCTCCAAGTGCTCCCTGTCCTACAAGTATAACAATCCTACTTCCTGCATTAAGAACATTGGCTGCTTTTTCTATTAAGGAGTGACTTGGAATTGTTTCGGCAACATAAACATCAGACGTATGATATGCAACATTATGTCTAGAATATTTACCACTCAATTTCTTTTCTTGAACATCAATAGGAATTGTCAAGTGGCTTACGCCCCTTTGAGCTAGTGCCGTTCTACACGCAATATCAACTGCCATTTCTGCTTGCTCTGGAACACTTATCATATCATTGTAGACTGTGACATCTGAATATAGCTGCAACTGATTTACATCTTGTTGATAATTTGAGTTGATTAAATCTGAATATGTTGTTCCGGTGATAGCAATAACAGGAGTATTATCTGCTTTGGCATCATATAATCCATTTAAAAGATGTATTGCACCTGGTCCGGAAGTTGCGACGCATGCTCCAAGTTTTCCAGTATATTTTGCATATGCGCAAGCCATAAACGCTGCTGATTCTTCATGTCTTACCAGTATGAATTTAATTCTGTCCTGCCTAGTCCTCAGTGCTTCAATAAATCCATTTATACCATCGCCTGGTAAGCCGAAAATGACATCAACTTTCCAATCAAGTAAAGCTTCAGCGACAATATCAGCTGTACGCATGTTTTCATATTCACTCATAGCTCAATAATTCACTTCCAGTGATGTGATATATTTGAGTTTTTTAATTATAGCACAATCATGTGAAATGAAAGCTGCTCGAAACAGCTCTTTTCATTTCATTAAATTTAATTTTTTTCTTTCTTGATGTTTCAAGAAGTTAACTACTGATCTATCTAATTTTAACTAATTATTCGAATTCGCGACGGTGTTCTGCTTTCAAGTGAGCTTTCAGCAAATCTACCAGTGGTCCCTTGATTTCTTTCATATTGTCTTTAAAAGGTACCTAGACGGTTTTTTTGGGTATACGTCACCTATTTGTTGCTGCTACCTCTCAACTGGTCAAGCACTTCAGCATATTTCGAATCAAGTGTTTTCATTACGGCAAGAGAGATTGTTATTAAATTATGTTGAATGTAACAGAAAGACCAAAAAGAACCCCACTATAGATATGATAATCTCTAGTACGGTTTGATAGGTAACTATCTACATCCTCTTCATTGTTCAGATCTAATCCTTCTTTTTGCATCTCAGAAGCAATAAACTCCACCAAGTCATTTTCATTATCATAGGTGAAATGTCTATTACCTGCGATTGCCATTATCTTTAACATTCTCTGCTGACGAATACTATTGATTAATACTGTGTGAGCCCAATCTATACTAACCTCTTCCTTTCTTAATTTCTCGAGGTATCGGCCGCAAACACCGACAGTCCAAAGCATTTCGGTCAAACCCAGAATTACCTCTCTCTACACTGTTCTGGAATTTGTTTATGAAAAGCGTTCATATGGTTAACTTGATCCATATGTGTTTGATATTCGATTGAGTACTCTTTACAGTGAATGCAGCGTTGAGGATGGGCCTCTAAAATATGTTCTGTCTTGTTTGAATAATCCAAGCTATTTTCGCAATACAAGCACTTTGTCGGGTGATCGATTAGGACATGTCGAATTCGCTCGGCATCGTACTCAATAATGTAGTTGCAATATTTACAAATTTGCATAAGTCTAATATTTATAGCAGCACGTATTTTAGGAATTAAGAACATTTTTCGACGTTTTTGTAGTACTACTTAAAATCATTAATACGGTAAATACTTACAGTAAAAATATTAACACATTTTCCTCATATTCTCTCAAATGATCTTCTACTCGTAGTTCTTATTAGAATCTAAAAAAGTGTAGATGGCTTATCCAAAAACACAGAGATTAGGAATAGAGGAATCATGAACCGTGCTAATGGATACGGGGGGTATTGCCGCTGACATACCATTGTCGTGACAGGGCTTGGTGTAGATGCCGATACAGTCAAGGGCAGCAGGTACACCCGCCCTTTCAGCTTTATCAAGCATCTCTTGCTCGGCTAGAATTGCTGCATTCTTTTTCCCTAAGCTATTACGAATGGGTCAGAAGCGAAATGTAGATATAGCTTAATCTCAGTGAAATTGAATATGGAGTATCGCGGCGTATTGAAGGGACAAACATAGCTTTGATTACTGGTTGTAACTAGCAAGGTCTTATTAGCCTCGTTAGCAAAAGGATTCGAGCATGTGTATATCGCGAATTGTCCATTGAGGGGGATGCATTCATCGTAGTCTCCCTTACATCCACATGGACTAATGTGACATCCGTACTGCAACCCGGTGTCGTACCCCTTTCCACATCCGACTTGGTCATGGGCAGGATCACACGAATCATCTTGCCCATGTCCTCTTGGTGAATACTCAAAACCTGTGGGCAAATCCAAACCAATAGTCACTAAAACGGGAAGAATTAGTACTATAAAATCCATCGTGGTATCCTACATTGCATTGATTGGTGTCATACGCCTGAGATTTGACGTTTGTCTGGTTAAAATTACATGCAGCATTCTCGCAGTACTTATAAGCCTCGTCGAATTTTACTATGGCATATCCCATCTGATAGCCTTGCTGTGCATCGGCTAGAGGATGCGTATACGCTGCTGGTACTAGACCAAGCGTTAGGATTACCACCGTAACAATCACGAAGTTGATTTTAATCACCATTTTATTTAGTCCATTTGAAGGCTTAGTAAACAAAATAACGGTAAGTCCACTTCAAGGGGTCAATGATAGGTGTGTTGTAGAATTTACCGGTTACTTTGAAGTTAAAGATGAGAAATCCAAAACTGGAATGGAGGAAACTTTACGAGATACGTATGTAGGTATCCTGAATGGATTAAAGAAAATGCATGAAGAGCTGTGATGATCTCGATGCAAACCGTATCGGATTGCAAAAAGCAGGAGATGCGACCGGCAAACGTAACGTGTCGCCTCTCTTATGATATTCTGTACCCTGTGGCGTGTATTATAATTAACGACAGCGTATGATAAAGCGCGTCAAAAAAAATTTTAATCTAAAACATTAAAAATTTTTCAGCAGACTTAATAGCTGTGTTGTTAAGCGGTTTAATCCGACCTCACTTAACAAATGGAAGGATGTCTATCTCCTGTGTCCATATGTGTAGAATACTGCAAAGGATACATACACGACTATGTATCATGTACTATATTGTGGAGAACTATTTTGCTATGTGCTAGCCTTGACGAAATGGGCCCATATATCTTAAAAGTAGACCAGCCTCAAATAAATAGACAGTAGTTCTACGGTCGTTGCTACCACAACAAATGGGGTTGTATTTCCATGGGAATTAACTGAGCCATGCGAGATTGCCCTATTATCGTTTCTACCGTATCACACAGTTCAAGAACCGGAATCGCACCAGACCATTGAAAAGACTACTACTTGCTCTCTGGTTGGTTGTAAAATATATCCAAACGCACTTCATCTAACTGTACTGATTAACATAGCTGACTGTTTGCGTTTTCCTGATTAAACCATGTCTATCTACTTTTACAAGATGGTTCATTGGCTATGATAATATCAAGCTGTAAGAAAGTAGTTATTCTTATGACACATGGTTATGGTTGTTCT
>JBAVTY010000273.1:0-3265 GCA_049696495.1 Candidatus Nitrosopolaris sp. | reverse complement strand
AGATAATTCATGATCCCATCCATCAAGTACATCAAAATCCAAGAGTACTTGACCACGTCTAACTAGAGATTCATTATACGAAGGCCAGTCAATCGTACCTGAATAATTATTACTAGCAAGCTAAATGCCGAGTGGTCAAATGAGTACCACGTATAACATAATTAATCATGCAACAAAGCAGCTTGCTTCCATTAGAATTAACGGAATAATGCATTTCGATATATCTCTGTAGTAGCCTTCATAAATCATTTGCCAAATGAATCTTCATAGAACACTCGATCCTATATAGAAGTTCGCTGCTAGCGCTCATATTGAAAACCTTTCTTTCTAAATTATGAATTGATTGCAACACTGGGTTAGGTGGTAACCTCAATGGCATAATCGACGTCACTGAATTGCCAACCTAGGATGACGCTGTGTTACTATATCGTCAACCTACTAATTTGTTTTTTTGATTGTCTGGTCTTTTCCAATGTCTTGATAGATAGAGGCTACTAAATCCAATATGTTGAATACACACATTAGAAACAACTATCTATCTTACAATATGAGTGAAGAAATTGGAAGAGACGAAAAAAAAGAAACAGAGGAATTAGATAATAATGAGCATGATGAATCAGAATAGAAATAATGCCCTGGTCGGGTCCTGGCCATTCCTACAAATGATCATTTACAGCCTAACGGTCGAATTACCTCAGGGTGTGTCTCCACAACGTCATATGAAGTGTTCAGGTGCTACTGTTCATGTTGGGCTTAAAAGGGTCAAATTCACAGTATTTCTAGCCAGCTAAGCACATATGTTCATATACAGATTTACATCTATTAAGAAGAGAGGAGAATATACCATATCCTGAAAAGCTGACTAAGACTATTAGCAATAGATATGACTTGAGGAATTTCTTCACACATTTTTAACCATTGCTCCTTACGCTTGAGCATATTTGTTTGTGCCAGAAGGTATTGAGAATAGTTGATATTTCACTATTTAGAAAATTTGACTTGTTATCCTCTTGTGCCTTGCAACTGGTACAATTTCAGCCTTAAGACCAACATCCATCGAACTAGACAATATGGAATAACTTACAATTATGCCAAATGCTTCTTGCAGTATTTTCAGAGCATTTTCTATGAGTTTAATGGGCAGTATATTTTTTGATGGCATCAAAGTCAAAAGAATTTCTCTCTGGTGACCTTTGATAAATCTGACTTTCATTTTCACTTTTTCAAGAATTTCTGAAATAGAGAGTAAGGCCGCTATTTTTTGTATGGATTTTTTATCTTGTGGCTGCATTATTGAGCGATACTTTGTAAACAGCCATGCAGCAGTCTTTGATTTTTTCACATATATGATTGATAAAGCCAAAACAAGCTGTTCTTCATGGCTTAAGCCTGGTTTATCTTCATCTAAGATCACATAAAACAAATTATTCAGATTGGTGAGTGAGGGCGATATTGCAACCTCCTTCAGAGCGTAGGTTAGAATTTCGTATTCTCTTTTCTTGAGTAAACCTGATGACAATAATGGCTTGACGAGCAAGTACATATATTCTGGAATTATTTCTGGTTTACAACACTCCTTAATATGATCTTCAAAATGCTTCTGGTCTATTTGTTGCAGTGACAAGTATTTTTTAGAAGACGATAGATATGCAGAAAGAACACCTTCCCTTAACCCTTGTGTGCTTACCGCTACATTTTCGAATTCTAATTTTTCCAATAATTGCTTGATGACGCAGGATCCTGCAGTGATCGTGTCAGCTCTGTTAGTACCAACAGCATCAATGTTTGCAATTTCAGATGACGTCATTTTGCGAAACATTCGGTTAATTAAGCGTATTCTTTCAATATATATCCTGTAGTTATGAATTTTATCAATGGGATACGCCAATGTTTCTTGGTCGTATCTTGCGATTGCTCTTAATGTACCTCCTACACCGACTAATGCAGCATCAAAACTAATGTCAAGTCCCTTCCGGTCTGGAAGTACGTCATATA
Organism: Candidatus Nitrosopolaris sp.; assembly: GCA_049696495.1. Taxonomy (GTDB): domain Archaea; phylum Thermoproteota; class Nitrososphaeria; order Nitrososphaerales; family Nitrososphaeraceae; genus Nitrosopolaris. The sequence continues at coordinate 1,270 of JBAVTY010000273.1, read as the reverse complement.
CATGCTCTTCCATTTTAGAATAATTCTTCTTGCTAAACACGCCGTCTGAATCACTGAAAGTTTGGGATAATCTTAATCCCCCAAGAGGAAGTGACATAAAGTTCTCGATTTTGAAATTTTCTGAGTATACTAATTCCAAACTACCTCCGCCTATATCGAAAAAAAGAGCGGTTGGGAAGCATGTTGACTGCAGCGCTCCTAGGTAAGAATATACAGCTTCTTCTTTGCCTGAAAGGACCGTAAAACGAAATCCTGTTTCATGAAGGACTTGCTCTAGAAATTCAGTCCTATTTCCTGCTTCTCTTACAGCACTTGTCGCAATTGGAACTACATGCTTTATAGATTGAAGATCCACTATGTCCCGAAATAATCTTAGGGTGTCTATAGTACGTTTCATCGATTCTTGAGCAAGAACCCCAGTTTGTACGAGATCCTGACCCAGTCTAACTTTTGCGCCCTCCTGTTGATATGCTTTATACGCATTGTTATAATCTACATAATAATTTACTAATTTAACAGAGCTAAAACCTAGATCTATCACGGAGACTTTCATTTTTCAGGTACCTTGTGCAGAATAATGAACGGCTTTAATTCCATATAGCAACAAAATTTCACATTTGATATATTTTTATTAACTGGACCAGTCCTGTTAATTCGAAAATGATCATACAGCCTGTTATAGTATAGCTTTCAAAAAATTGCTGTTCTTGGCGGTAATTTACTTTATTCAATGATAGAATCAACTGCAATTTTGCCTCTTCTGCATTAGCCTTATATTTCATATAGAGTAAATAGATCTATATTCGAAGACCATAAAGAATTGAGGGATGAAATGCGCAAACATCATTTTGAAGATCCGAAGAAATTTCTGATATGTTTACGATATCGACATGTTTATCTGTTCGTTCATGCCCACTTGTAAAAAGCATCATAATGATATCTTGCACTTTGATAGGATGAGGAATGTTGCCACGACTGATATGTATCATCTTAGTATTGGTGTCTATGAAGCAACAGACGGCGAAGACTTGTATGAATACCTATCTTTCTTAGGATCATGTATAGTATTTCTTATCGATTGGAATCGGGTGAGAAAAACTAAGAAATTTTGTCAAAAACACGAACTGTATATAAATCCTCAAATGGGCAGTAGATAAAAATTATGGACATAGAGCATTCCTAAAATTGGGTGGCGAACAACTCTTGTATGGAGCAATAAGACAGATTGGTGATCCTTCTATTCACTATGGTAAACAGTTGGATGAGGTTC
>JBAVTY010000272.1:0-2254 GCA_049696495.1 Candidatus Nitrosopolaris sp. | reverse complement strand
ATAGCAAGTTCAATAGAAGAAAAAGAATGGAAACCATTCCGAAATTCCCTTGATAAATCGGACAGAAAGATTTTTGATGAAATGTTTTCAATTGCTCACTTGTATAATTCGGCGTCCTCTTATGCTGCTAAACCAATTCGCATACAACCGATTTTTATGTCTATCATATTTCATCATTATAAACAGCTTGCAAGGCTGTCTAAGGAAATTGAAGATAGAGATAGTAGATCATCCAACTATACTGTAGAAATCAGATTGTCAGTAACGCCTACTAATCGGTAGATAGCTGTCTACAAGGCCTAGTAGGATCGCTTTTTCAGTCATGCGTTAGCCTACCCAGAAAATATGATTCTTTCCTTTTACCACTATGTATTTTATAGCTAAATAACGTACAAGTGTATCTTTACACACAAAGGCATTTTAACCACCAGGAGCTATGAGCAATAACAAGGACACTATTTTCTGAAGCAAAAAATTTTCTCAGAATATTTAGTTACGTCAAACGGCATCACTTTATGTCAAGTTACATAAACAAGTGTAGAAGTGTGGGACATTGTATAGAAGATTGTTATAGATCAAGTAAGTTTTGGGGCGCAAAAATGGGGGATATGCTGCAAGGTATTTGATTTTAGTGGTATACGTCATTTTGTTTTTTATGATGTTCTACTAGCTCATTTGCGCAGTATTAGTAGCTAGATCAGCGCTGCGGCGTAGCAGTTTAAAGCTGTGTTTGTTCGTTCAAGTGATGGTAATTGTACTTACGAAGCTCGATCACGGATTAATAGCCATAACTACTGCGGAGAAAATTTTAGTCCGGAAGAACAGGAACCAATATGTATGCTCATAGCTGCTGCTAATTAAAATAATTTTGTATGTAGAAATGCACTTTTACGTTATTTAGCTACAAAATTAGTAGTGTAGTAGTCTATAGCAACTACTACATCAACATAAATAACGCTGCAATTAATCAATTGCAACATGCAATAAATTTGCAAATGTTCCTTGACAGTATAAAACCAACAGCAGTTACATAAACTTCGCGTTTAGGTAACTATCGAGATTCTCTCCATTACTTAGATCTAATCCTTCTTTTTGCATTTCAGAAGCTACGAAGTGAACCAGTTCAATTTCGTTATCATAGCTGAAATGTCTAAGTCGCGATGATACATCTGCGATTGCCATCATCTTTAACATTCTTTGCTGTCGAATACCATGCACTACTTAGGCACTAGATGAAATAAGAGGGTAAAAAATGCTTTGTTAGACATTTTGACCTGTGTATCCTCCAATAAACTTCGAGATATGGAGATATGTAGTACATTGGTCGAATATATGACATTTCATTTATAGCTGAATAAGGGATGTAGAGATACTATGAAATCAAAGACAACCATTACTTTGAGTATCGCTGCCATTGCAGCCGTAGCGCTATTGTTTGCTACTGGTCCTATAGTTGGAAACCAACAAGCATTAGCATACGGCTGGCACGGCGGCTGGGGCTGGCACCATGGTTGGGGCTGGCACCGACACTGGTAGTAAGTAATTGTATTGATACTATAAAGCGGTACCGTTGTTATTTCAAAGATAGCATGATAAACTTGTATCCTATAACGAATTTTGAAGATATAGAACAAGCTGCCCTTTCTATTTTTCAATCGTATAACTCGCAGTTTATTTTATTTCAATATTGTCATCTGACTAACTTCCATGAGCCTAGTAGTTGCCTTTTCGCACCTACCAATAACGAACTTGAACCTCTAGCATCTCCAACGAACTTGAACCTCTAGCATCTCTATATCATTTCTAAGGTATTCTACTTTCCATTGCAGATATTCTAATTGATTGTTCTTGGCAAGTTCCAATACATTAATTACATCATGTTCTTCCATCCCTAGGTCTTTTACTATTTTATGCAATCTAAGCAACTTATGAAGATCATATTCGGCTTCGTCGTAAATCTGGCCTAGTTCATACATATGTTTCAGGTCCCAATACTGTCGATATATTGCCCGTAGCTGGTCAGCTGGAAGATCTAATGCTATGACCACATCTACAGTGGTTTTACCCTCAGAAAACAATTTGATAGCCTGAGTGGAGTTTCTCACGGTACGACGTTGGCATTACAGTGAAGGAAATTGACCTTGAAGACAACAAGCATTTTTCGTGCATCATAATAATCTTAGGATTAGATTAGCAGCGGAGTTAGTGGTAGAACTTCTTTGTATCTGTTTTATCTTCCCACCCTTCAGGGCCT
>JBAVTY010000271.1:0-2107 GCA_049696495.1 Candidatus Nitrosopolaris sp. | reverse complement strand
GCTAAGGATGGTGAAATTTGGAATAATCCTTATGCTTTTTTTCCACACGAAAACGACATATCTGTATTTTTGCAAGATTTATTGAAAGGGTCTAATTCATTTTTACCATTTATAATAATAAACAAACAATCTGATACTATAGTAGGATCTACACGTTATCATAATATCGACTATGATAATCATCGCATGGAGATAAGTCATACCTGGATTGCAAAATCCTTCCGTAGAACAGCAGTCAACACAGAAATGAAATTCCTGATGTTACAATATGCATTTGAAAAACTGGAATGTATTGCAATAGAAATACGTACGGATGTTCTTAATGCCATATCAAGAAAAGCAATTGAAAGATTAGGCGCCAAAGAAGACGGGATATTACGTAATCATAAAATAATGAGAAACGGCAGAATAAGAGATACAGTTTGTTACAGTATTATTCAATCAGAGTGGCCTTTGGTTAAAGAAAATCTACTACAGAAAATGATTCATTATAATAATAACTACACTTGTCCAGTGATAAGAGAAAACCCTTGACCTATTTTTGTGGTGTTTTTGTCTTGCCTTTACATTGCTTAAATTGTATTTGATTTGGGCCTATCCTTATACTGGTATACCTCTTGTATGCTTGATTCTTATCTATATACAGGGTGGCATTTTCAACAAGGATAAAATTAAGTCCTTTCATACTATATCCAAATTTATTCCTAGTTAATCCCTGTTCTTGAGAAATTGATAGGTCAAATTATGAATTGCAGATTTCTGTTCGTCTCTAAATTCTGAAATTAGCTTTTCAATTTTTTCCGATGGATTAAAAACGTCATTTATGAAATCAAGAGAAGATTCATGTGGATGCTTCCTTTCCTCTACTCTGTATATTGTATCCTTTCCCATTGACTTGATATAAAGAGAAAATAGATGATCCATGTGTTTTACCTGAATCTTGAATCCCGTGTAATGAAACCAATCGCTAACCTTTACATCCTTATTAATATCGCATTCAGTAAGTTCCCATTCGAAAACGTTAGGTACAATTCGTTCATCCGTATCGGGGTTTTTTTCATCCATATCGGGAAAACAGATAGGGATATGAAGGACCACGGACACGACGACGATGGTGCAGGATCAACAGCTATATCATCACCCGCAGGCCTGCCAGGCACAAATATCACTAACTCGCTGAACACCATGAAGAAGGAATTTGTAGGACCTGTAACCGGTCACACGCTTTGCGTAACCTGTACTGTTTCACATTTGCTGATGAAGAAGCAAGGGACGAAATAGCAGATTTTGGAAGGCATTCCTGCCCCTGAGTTGCTTGCTAAACCAAATGGATTAGATTATAGGAACGTCATACATAAACCACCATGCAAGAAATTGAAACTAATCTTAAAATTTCATCATTTTGTGTTAACGTCCTATCCATTCTCATTCAGGATTTGATAGGCTCGGATCCTATTAATACTCAGACGGGACCGGCGTCTATCCATCCCTTGCAAGGGTGTATATAGATGACATTTCTAATTAATGGTGGATAATATTGCAAGAGCTGGCTCAGGAGATGAAAATCAAATGGAAAAGAGATTCACATCATTAAGACCGTTTACTGAACACAGAGGCAAAACAAAATTCTGTGCGTATTGCGGTAACGTAGCTACTCAAGAAGCCTTGTTCGAGGTGGAGGGGGCTTCTCTAATAGAAAAATACTGCGATATATGTGTAAAGAAAATAAAATAGTTCAACCCCTCGTTGATGTATGAATGGTAAAGTAGAATCGATCAACATGAATTCTTTCTACGGAGTATTCATCCGCCTCTGATGTACAATCGTTTGTTTGCTACTCAAGCACCAAATAGCACAAATACTCCCACATGTTGCTTAGAGAAAAAGAGAACGTATTACAAATCTGACACTCCAGATAAATGCGTCCGGCAGTGGAACTCGACATATGACAAGTTTTATGGAGCGCTGGATTTCTGATACTGAAACCTTCAGCCCTAGTAAATTAAACAGAAAGTGAACTGAATCGAACCAAGAGAACAGATAACAGAATCAGTTATTTTGGTTGTTCTTCATGGACATAAAAATTGAGATAACGAGAGGATAAGCC
>JBAVTY010000270.1:0-9963 GCA_049696495.1 Candidatus Nitrosopolaris sp. | reverse complement strand
AATAATGCTATGTCGTTGGTACTGAGAATCTCTTTCATTTTCTCTCTGATAATCCACCTTATCTTTCGATCAGTCAATTTGGTCACAGAATTACTGCTGTGTGTTAATAATTTCGGGATAGGAGATTATATATTGAGAATGCCAACACATACATATAATATGATTATATCTTGCACATCTGATTTTCTCAAATTAGAGGACCGTCGTTCATCGGGAAGAAATAAGTCGGCCTTAAGCTTGGCTCAAACATTCTAAGAATGGGATCGATTTTATTATATATCAAATTTTCCTCGTTGCTATATTAACTATACATAGAATGGGCGAATGATTTATTCGCTTAGCAGGGAAGCGCGTCAACGATTGCGACAAGCTTAAATATTTTGCTCAGGGAAGATAAAATCAATGATATGGGTCACCTGATTCTTGTGTGCACGGTATCGATTATCTCTGTAATCGCTATTACTTGTCTGCCTGTGACTGGTGTGATGGGAGCGAGTACAAATACAACAGCCAAGGTCAATACAACACCTAATACAACCCTGCACAAGACCGACGTACCGAAGCCTAGTAAAGACTTTCTTACCCCGTATCATAAAGGAATGGCTTACTTAAATGCAGGAAATTATACCGAGGCTATTCCATATTTCGATAAAGCTCTAGCCATTAATCCTAATTACTCTTTAGCATTAAACAACAAAGGTGCAGCTCTATATGGCCTAGGAATATATAATGAGTCTATTGCATATTTTGATAAAGCTTTGTCTGTTAATCCGGGTTACACGACAGCATTATACAATAAAGGTGCCGCTCTAAGTAAATTAGGAATATATAATGAGTCTACTGCATATTTTGATAAAGTTTTAGCAATACAGCCTACAAATGCTCTTGCGTTAGCCGGTAAGAAATTAGATCTTGCCACGTTTAGTAAGACAAACATTATCGCCAAACCCACAGATACGATAGCAACCCCTCAGAATCCTCAAACAAGTGATTTTGGTTACTACTACCAGAAACGTGCAGCAGCAGCACCACCATCCTACCTTACAAACACACATGCACAAAAGACAAGAAACCTTACTTGCGACCAGCCCGGGCATACTTCTTGTTATAGTATTGGTTATTCTAATGGCCTTCTCAATACACGAGTGAGTTGTAGCACCATGTTGCTAAATACATCAGCTAATCCTTCTCAAATAAATAACTATTGTTTGGGTTATAAAGTGGCAGCACAACACATGCTACAACAACATCAGTAAGGAAGAGCAATCAAGCTGTGAGCACCGACAATTAGCTTAACGCAAGAATTTAATCTTTAATCCGCAATTAGGTCTGTGTGGAGAGTGTCGTCGGCAATGCATCTCAATGTGCGATATCACTGCCTCTCTCTGACATCCTCCAATAAATTAGATGTTTATAGCGAATGTCCTGTTGCAAGGACCGCTCGAAATCTCGCCTTGCCACTCTTTGCTCATACCAACGGTGTCGGAGTAGAATTGTCCGCATGATGTACAATAATCGAGAAAATACATTTCCTGTGGCGTCTCTTTCAAAACCAGCTGCCTTCCTTCAGGATTGTTGCAAAAACTTTGTAACAAATGACAATATCACTAAAAATGTAAGTAAAAAGTATTAGACAAAATTAATATATTCAAATTAGCTTTGTTTATTTCATGGAAATTTGTAGATTGAATTATTTTGGTACAAGTAGAATACCTTCATCCGTTCTTTTCCTAATAGTAATTTTTTTACTAATATGGCCAAATTCGATGGGAAAACCTACGCTACTTCAGGCATTTGCACAGAATTCGACTATGGCCATAAATACTGCAAAGCTTTTGGCTAGTGACGCTATTCAAGCATTAAACCACAAAGATCTCAATGGAGCACTTGAACACCTAAAACTCATTGATCAACACTTCCGCCAAACATTGGTAAAGAATTCGACTATGGCCATAAATACTGCAAAGCTTTTGGCTAGTGACGCTATTCAAGCATTAAACCACAAAGATCTCAATGGAGGGCTCGAACATCTAAAACTTATTGTTCAGCAGTTAGGAATCAGCGGAAATTCGACCTCCAATTCAAGCCTGGTCTCACACCTACGTACGCATATACCGGCGATCACTTCGAAACAATCTGCGTTGTACACTGGTAGTGAAGCACACGCACAGGCTAATATGACAAGCAGTGATGCTACTGCCGCTGGTGGCGCTAATATGACACAGCCACTAGTATCCCCTAAGCGGTCGTCGTAGCATGTTGATGACCCATGATGCGATGGATTAGGTAAGAACGCAGGACTACGAGGATATTATGATGTCATGAATAACTGTTCGAATTGCCCGTACCTTTGCACTAATGTAACAGGCTCAATTAAGGACTTTACAAAGGCGCAACAAGTAAGCGATTGTGATTCAGGCTATGATGATGGATGGAATAAATATTGTCATATAGGCTTGGCTAAACATCGATCCTACTGCTAGTTTGTCCAGGAATCTCCGGCCCAAAGCCGGCGGTATGCGGATACACAGATGGCATGAGGCCAAGCATAAAGATTGCAATTGCAACTAATACCAAATAGAATTTGATCATTTTATTCCGTCGCCTTCTATCATCATTGCAGCTTCCCGCCTATGCATATAGTATTTCATAAGCAAGCGTCATTCCTACCTCGCAACTAATTCTATCCCCGAACCGATCCTACTGCAAAGCCGGCGGAAACATTAGACACTAGCGGAATCCCAATATTTGACAGCGTTCCTGCATGGCTAGCGCCGATGAAACATGTGTTAATGCATCTGCTACCCTGTCAATTCCATTTTGTGAAATTGCTTGAACCTTATGCCATACTACGTCAAGAATCCGCTGATATTCCAAGTATCCTAACGCAGCTATAAACAGACCAACTATTACTGCTGGCAATTTGATTACTTTTTAATTGCGTACCCTGCTATAAAGCCGAGAAAAAAACCCCTCTAACAGAACCTACAATTGGTGTCAGATCTGTAGCCATGATCATTTACCTCCTTCCCCTCTTTCATACGAATGAATGCGCCCTCTCCATCTTATTGATAAGCATGGACCCATGCACACTAGTAACATATATCGGACCCACAAAGTTCTTGACCACGGCAGCTTTGGCTTTCATCACTTCTATGGTGGCTTTGGTTTCCATCCCTTTGGCGGCTTTGGCTTTCATCATTTTGGTGGCTTCCATCACTTCCACTAACCCGCCGCCTAGCCTGTAGTATAGCAAATATTTGAATCTTCGAGTAGCGTGGGCATTCTGATAACGTCATTGATGCTATATGTATCAATTGTAACAAACGCTTTACATCTACGCGCGCAGTCAGTTTTTAAAAATGACCGGAGCACGTCATGTCGTGAATTTTATAAACCATGGAAAACCGGCCTTATATAGATCGAATATTGTATACTTTTTCAAGTATGAAAGCAATTGCAATGTTATAGACAAAATTGAATACGATTCTTGCGTTTTTGAAAACCGGCCGCCGAGTACGATCCATGTTAGTAAACTATTCGCCAAACAAAATTAACTCTCTCTACAGTGAAAATAGGTGAGTACAAATGAAGCCAGAACAATACATTCAATCTCTCCAGACCTAAGTAAGGATTTCTAAGTTGCATAATATCTCCTCTTCCGAGAACTTTCAGTTGCCAATATCGGCATGCACAGTGTTTAAATTATTGTCAATCTATTTTTAGTATAGTGGAAAATCAAGATAGTAATAGTTGCGATTCTCGTATTCACGCTTACAAAAACGGCAAAACAATGGAGGAGTGCAGAAAAGAAGCAAGAAAAACCACACAGTTATTGTCAGAGGAAGTTTCTAACGCTGGAGAGGTTTCATGGAAAAGAGTATTAGAATTAACGGACTACGATGAACTAGTGTATAAATTGACTTTAAAATATCTTAGGCAAAAAGGCTATGACATTGGTAATAGCACGATTCCTCGTATAAAGAATATTTGAATGTAATAACGCTTCTTCCAATTCCCAGCTTTGGTTGGGACTAATGTCTCGTTTCAAGAGGGCTAAAAGATGATTTCACTCTGACTTGTTCCACCCCATGTGTACATCTCTGAAATATCCTGTCGACTTGTCGACCTGTCTGAATAGATCTCCGACATATATTTCCACTTAGATGGTCGTATCTGCGTCAATTCCTTGGATATCTTCATTTAATTATGCAACGATCTTTCCATTGCCACCAAGGCGACATTCCGCTCTCGTACTAGCAATGTAATAGACAAAATCAAAAATATAGGAACATCCGGGTAAACAAAATTGTCACTGGTGAAAAGATGTAGTTTTTTCGTCGGGCTTCTGGCTCTCCTAAGCCAGCTGGGCATTACAGTCATTATGGGAGCAGCGCTATTTGCCGCAAATAGAGTGATTGGTATTCCAAAGGGTCTTTCTTCATGTCTGAACTTTAGCCACACCCTGCCCACATTAAGAATATTTTGAACTCACATTCCCATACTAGTTCGTAAATGGTATTTAGTGTTTGTTCACTAATTTTAATACCCTTAAGAATAACTTGAGGATCAGTCTCTCTGCAGAAGTAGACTCTTACTTTCATACGTTGATCGATTAGATGAAGTTTGCAAGGCCTATCCCGCTATTTCCGCCAGTGATCACCGCGATTTTTCCGTCAAGTCGTTTGCCGAACCATCTATACATACCATGCAACAAGGCCACATTGAAGACACTTCGACCTTTTGACATAATTCCTCATCTTCACATTGCAATTAAAACAGTAATGTTCTTCAGACATATTTGTTCACCTGTACTCTATAGAAATTTTCGCGTGCTATGACGCAATACGATCGAATCTAAATGTTGATCTATTTTTACCGAATGTGCTAATAATAGTATTGATCAATTTCTTATCAGGATTTACAATTAGATGTTTTATATTAGTGGTCTTCATAACAACAGGATTTGTATACCATATTTAAATGACAAAATCAACAGAATTTAACAAATCACATTATGTCCAAAAGTGGCGAATAACATAAATAATAATGTATCATAACCTCTATAATATTATTACTAAAGAATCTTATATAGTGATACGAATTGGAACAAATCCTGATATAAGGCCTTCAAAGCAACACTACACATAGATTTTGGTCAATTTTTATTAAATCTTGAGTAATAAAAGACCATTATTACTCTCCCAACCAATTGAATTTTTTCAATTATTTCACCTATCACACTACAATTCAAAGCAATGATTGGTCACTCATTATTTGATGTTGAAACAAATGCGTTAGAACACGGGGAAAAATATTTGTTTAATCGTGGGTTAATTAGATCTTCATCAGTCTATCCATAGTGAACATTGCTCCCAGTCTCTTGTTTTTTATTAATGCGCTCAACGAGTTCTTTTTTCCTTGACAAACGAAATATCTTTCGCAGTGCTATATTGCACGATTCGTTAAGGCATAATCTGGCCTGGCTTGATGTTTCAAGTCAATCAACAGGCTCAAATCCATTTACGCAATTAATATTGCGTAGATGGCGTGGATAAGAGAACAGGCGAGCAAGAAATGAGGGTAGTTATTAACCAAATAGCATGGTTAGGGCTATTTTCAGGAACTAGCTTCAGACTTTCGATGATAATCCCCTTTCCCGCATCATTAGTTACCATAATCGTGATTTTCGTTCTACTCTTGAATAGTGTTATTTTTATTACCTCTGGTAAAGCTATTGAAATTAGTTGTTGAAGCAGAAAACTTGATGATGTTATCTCCATATATGCCGTACCAAGAATTATCTATTTGATGCCAAAGAAACATTTGACTGCTATTAATGCTGATCTGTGGGCTAACGTGGATGTACTTCCACAGAAACAGTGGCGAAAAATTTAAGCGATTTTAGGAAAATTAAAAAATTAATGGTTTGTTGCTAGTTAATAATATAGCAACGAGTATTTTATTTTTTGCCCGGTGATATCAAATTGCCGAGGCCCTTTAGACCGCCGCCAATCGCTTGGCTTATGTTTGTTAGAACTTTGCTTGCTGCTTTTGTATTATTACCAGATGACATCATAGCGCCGAGGCCCTTTAGACCGCCGCCAACCACTTTGCTCGCGTTTGTCAGAGCTGTTGCGTTACCTTTTGACACATTACCAGCTGTTGCGCTACCTGCTTTTGACACATTACCAGCCGTTGGGCCTGTTTTATTCATCGCTACCTGCTTCTGACACATTACCAGCTGTTGCGCTACCTGCTTTTGACACATTACCAGCTGTTGCGCTACCTGCTTTTGACACATTACCAGCCGTTGGGCCTGTTTTATTCATCGTGTTACTAGAGGCAGTTATGTTACTTGATTTCATACTCGAATTGCCGCTCACGTTTCCTGTCGAGGAAGTTGCACCAAGTACCGAGGAAGCAGAACTCGCACTCATTAACATAACGCCAATAGACAGGGCTAGAGGCATGCCTAGGACGTTAGATACTATTTTCACCATTGGCTATATAGAACATAGGCGTTACTTTAATCCTTTCAGGATCTGTTTCCATCTTTGATACCTAATTCTCTTGATTAATAGTACCTCTTCTCTTCTTAACTGACAACCTCTTGGCGTAGATGCGTTATTTCTTATCGGAATAACGGGTTGAACGTTAACTCTCTAGTAATAGTACAACATCTATCTGAGATCCAGATCATCCATATCCGCAAATCAAATACATACCCGACATTCCAGATTACTGTCGACAGTACAATAATGGAGAGCCTAAGTGCGACTGCTCACCAACGCAAGAAGACTTAAATGAATTCAAATCATATTCTGAGGCTGCAGAGCCTGTACAACCAGCCTTTTTAATCCTGCAAGTATCCTTCCCAGTCTCCAAACCAGTTAATTCAAGGCACAGGTATATTTACTAAGCTAAAAGTTTCATCGACGATCTCTGATTGGTATAAGGAATATACTGCAATAATAGACACAGACGCAATCAATACAGCAATTCCTAAGGACGATATCATTCCCTCAAACGCAACGCCATCCGTTTTTAACCTGAAATATTCCTGTCCGTTCAAAACAGGTGGCCTTAATTTTGATGGATTTCTCGACATGTATGAATCCAGACTGTTAGTAGGAGAAGAAGATGATTATGCTAACGCTCATGTAATAGCAGCTCCAATGAAATGGGCTCTTATAGGCAGAGAAATAATGAAACTGTTCAGATGGGAGATTGATTGGAAATTAAGAGAAGTTAAGATATCAAGAAACCTCTGACTATTTTAGTTCTTCAAATACTGTGAGTTGCTTCTTCGTTAATGTCATTTTATTATCATCATCTATTCTAGTGAGGATGCCCTTTCTTCCAATCGGTTGTACTGGAATTCTCATTTACACTTACTACTTTACACTTACTAAATGACGGTTACAATTAATCCTGAAGACAAGGAGGCCATCTCCAACAAAGCCTTGCTGCAGCAAGTTCTATATATGAAATGAGTCAAACATTGCCTGAATATTTTATAATAATTGCGATAGGTGTAGTTATTGGCTGCATCATGCTATTTTTCAATAGATTGAGATTGAAAACTCAAGACACTTACGACACGGCGCTAACGAAAAAGTAAGAACTCCAGTTGGCAGAACTGTGCAAGGGTAATAAACAATCTTGAACTTTGCCAACGAGGAAGACATTCAGCCATTGAGCAGGAGAACCGTTGTGGCGTCTGCCGGAGAGACATTCAGACGTGCAATCACCATTTGTGTTACTGATATTACCTACCAGGCTGGTTAAAACACTCGTGGTCTATTGCTATGTCGCAACCTGGATGAGTATTACCGTCGTCTGCAAAGCCTCCACCACCTTCAGTATCACCGCCTTCTATTGCCATACCGCCGCCATTAGCGTCACTACCTGCCCCAATTGCTAGCCCACCTTCGTGTCCATTTTCGCCGTTAGCGACACTACCTGGTCCCATTGCAAGACCACCATCTCCTCCGTTACCGCTATTAGTACCAGATTGTCCATCAGCAGTAGCGCCAAATAGCGCCATACCGCCATGTCCTCCATTTCTGCCGCAAAATCCGTTACTTGCATCGCCATTGCCTCCGTTTCCTCCATTAGCAGAACCACCTCCGCCGCCCATCAACTTGCCACCGTTCCCGCCATTACCACATCTCGTGAGTGGGGATGCTGGCGAGGGTAACATAAGGGGGTGATTGTTGTTGCCGCCGTTTCCTCCATTAGCAGTTGCGTCGATTTTCACATATCCGGTCTGTGAATACCCTTGCACGTTTATTATACCGCCGTCTCCCCCATTCCCGTTAACCCCACTCCCGTAAAAACCAATGCTATTACCAGAATTATGTGAACCACCCTCTCCTCCAGCACTAAAACACTGTGGTTCATTGCCGTAGGCAGTGCCTGCAGTAACAGTACAAGTAACTTCGCCGCCATTACCCCCATTACCGTTTCTTGAAGTACCGCTATTACCACTATTGTAAAGACCGCCTAGGCCTCCATTAGCGAAGCATATGCCCGCCACGCTAGTGGCTGGTAATTGGCTGAAACATGACCCAATACCGCCGGCATCCCCACCATTACCGTTTCTTGAACCTCCGGAATTGTCAGAATTGAAACTGCCGCCTTCGCCTCCACTAGCGTGGCAAATGGTGGCCTGTCGCGGACCAGTACATACAACAATTTTGCCTCCGTTCCCTCCGTTACCATTGAAGCTCCCTTCCGTTCCACCATTGAAGCCCCCACCTGGACCACCGTTAACGAAGCAGCGCGGCACATAGGTACTGATAGGGGTGCATCCTGCGCCACTTTCAATGATTCCATTCATTCCCTTCTGATTGGACGTAGCAGCCTTTGCTTGTTGAAGTAAAGAAATTCCAGACACCGCCGGTACTATAAGAGTCAGTGCTAGTGTTGCCAGTAGCATTATTGTCAAAGATGTTTTGCTCATGTTGTGGTTCAGTTCTAAGTAGACATCTTCCTCAAGCAGTATATCTGAGATGCTTCACAACAATTGCTAAGAATATAGGAGAAATCTGCAGATATATTTCTAGTATATTGTCATCGATAGAAAAATAGACATTGAACACTCTCTAGCCTTTCTGATCTCTGCTTGCAGCAAATTCCTAAGGTCTGTTGCCGCCCTTCTCTATCAAGACCTGTTTGAAAAAGGACTTGAAGATGATTGACAGGTCTAGGTGGATATTTGAAGACAATAGCGCGAAAGCCACTACGTGTGGCTTGTTTGAAGACAAGAAGATGGAGTCTGACATTCATGTATGTGGCATTAGTCATCCTAGGAGCGGCTGTTATGTCCTTTAAATCGGTTACAATATCCTGTTATTCTACTTTTAGGAAAATGTATACAGCATCTAGAGACCAAGGTATTGCATAATGTATTGCAACGCATACGGGCAGATGCTGTTCAAGCAATACAACGTAATGACACTAATAAGCCCTCTGATAATTTTTCATCTGTCTGTTACTGAATAGGTTATTGGAGATCCTTGCTTTTTTTTCTGCAACCTGTATTTCTACTTTGATACTCTATCTTCTGTAAAGAATGTGTATGAACCTAAATCAAATCAATATGTCATTTGTTTGCGTTTTCTATTACATGTATGGCAACTTTTTCTAGCGACATCACAGACGCCAAGGTGCGACTCAGGCTACCTAGGTGTTGTACTTCCTTACATAGGTGACACAATATAACATATGGGTTACACTTCTGTCAGGAAGTGTATCCATATAGAAATCAGAACAAAGTTTAATCTAATATGTGAAAAGGAATGGACTGGTGACACCGTATCTAATATTTGCAAGAGGTATGGTGTTTCCAGAAAGACATACTACAAGTGGAAGAGCAGATACAAGAAGAAAGGAATAGAAGGACTATCAGATATCTCTAGAAGACCTCATAATATCAAGTATAAGAAGGTAATACCA
>JBAVTY010000269.1:0-1629 GCA_049696495.1 Candidatus Nitrosopolaris sp. | reverse complement strand
CGATGTTAGCACAACAATATATAGCAGATCATAGGGATGAGGCTCGAGAATCATACCTTGAAATATTTAAAGCCATTGCAGATGAGTTTAAAGAGAGAAGGTTTGTACTAATATTTGATCAGCCATTCTGACCCAGCTCGCCACTATGGATGTGAGCTCCCATTATAGCATATTTGTGACAGTAATCTGATTGTACAGTGTTCTCTCGTCAGCGCCTCTGGCAACAGTGCTTACAGATGGAGCTTCGTTGCTGCCTGATAATTCAGCCACGAATTACTTTTGCGCAGAGGCGAAATCACGTGTTACCACAGATTATTAGTGTCACATATAGCATATACCTTATTAATATGATCATATGTTGTATGTAAGAACGATATGAAAGATTTTTTAAATCAAACCAATTAATTTACATACTGAATATTTGATTTTTCAATCAATGTTATTTTAATTGCATCTAATAGTTGAGGTAGGTATTACTAAAATATGCCAATAAAGCTGCTTGATGGAATTGAATGGAATAAGTGCAAAATGAGGATTAGTACCAGGTGGCACCTGTTGGAATGACATATGCCAATGAAGAAAAAAACCAACTGATCGTTCCAAGGTTCTTCATCATCAATTAGGACTCATACCGGGGAAAATACAGATCCATTACTTATATCACCTAACGCAACGATTCTTGGTTGTCGTCATGTTATCGATTCTATTCTTACCCGATCTGGCATAGTTCATATTAAAGAACTGCCATGATAATGAGTGAGTCCTACACGTGCATGACGAAGACTTCTAACTCCATTTCCTTCTATCTGTTCTTGGACACTTGCTCTTTCCTGAACGTCGTGTAGTTCTAAGAATGCACTTGCAGCATTGACATCTCACAAGATTCTGTAAAAATCTAGAATATATGCATCTGCATGTGGAACAGTATCTTTCACCCACGTCATGATATGTACTGATCCCACTTACTCCACCTGATGAAGCACTTTCGCTAGTTTTTCCGTCAAAAATTAGAATGCATAGTCCTTTGCAACTCATTACCAAATACATCCTTTTATCCGGTGTACTCCTACGTCCTTTGGATTGTTTGGGTATGACACAACTCGGTTCAAGAATTCATTTATATAAAGTTCCCTTAACGGAAGCTGAATCTTTAAATGAAATCATGCTAACTAGTCTAATATATGTCAAACTCTGTATCGAAAATAACAGATTTAATTCACATATAAGAAATCACGTATGTCGTGTTTTGTGGATGGCACTATAACCGCATTAATATATACAGTAGGTTAACTAGGGCTGGAATGATCGATCATTTATTTATTTCCAAACCGGCTCAATATGACCCCCAATGACGAGCCGTAGCTATTTGAGGCTGGGGCATTATTTATGTCTCCATTTTTAAATTAATTTTCTGTTTGATTAGCTCCCTAGCATGTGTTTTATCGCTTTTGGTTGTTTGTGACCTGTTATACAATTGTAGTAGACCATGATCAATACCGATAGTAGTACTATTGCAGCTGCTTTCTGGCATCCTCTTACCGGTAAAGGATCTATTTTGAAGACATCTTTGATATGTTCTATTAACGGCTCTACAGATGTGCTTCTCCAAGAATAAATTGCCTGTCCTAA
>JBAVTY010000268.1:0-2911 GCA_049696495.1 Candidatus Nitrosopolaris sp. | reverse complement strand
AGTCCATTCCTTTTCATGTATTAGATTAAACTTTGTTCTGATTTCTATATGAATACACTTCCTGACAGAAGTGTAACCCATGTTGGTAAGCTATATTGTCACCTATGTAAGGAAGTACAACAAGTAGGAAAAGTGCTTATTCTATATCGACTCAAGGTGAGTCTGTATATCGTTATATTATACCTATAGATGTATAAATCATGGCAAAGAAACTCCTGAAGCTTTTAGTTGACTCATTACGTAAATGACCTGAGTGGGTGTTACCCTCACTATGGTCGAATTTTTTGTATGGTATAGCATTGTATTTATGAGTGAAGATATCAATTCTGCATCATAAAAAGCGCTAGATTCTAATAGTAATTCTGCGATTTTGCTCACATCAGTACCATTGGTTATCTTTCCACTTGTTATTAATCCTCCAAATTTTTGTACTGATTCGTACACTCCTATGTTATATGCTATAAAAGCAATCTTTTCGGGAGGTAAAACGTCAATTGATTCCATTGTTATCTCGTTATAATAATCATTTAGTAGATAATAATTAATTGTTTGTACTTCGAGACACGGCTGACAAAACGATGTACCAACATGGCCGACACTTCTTTTGTCTTGTTTTAGTGGATCCGTATCGAATATAATGGAATAATTGTATCTAATTGCTTTTGATTGCGATGTAAACATCTTTCATTTATAGCTGTTAATGGCAACATGATTCAGAACTGAGAGATCGTATGAATACGCTTAGATATCATTTACATTATTTTCATGCTTGTTTGTTTTGGTACGGGAGATGACATTTGGTTGAGACAATAGCGGATGAAAACAGTCTAGTAAAGTTCTTCAGGTGGGTTTATGCCGGCGTAGATCGAACTATCTTCACGGGGCTCAAGTTTACCTTCCCTGGAAGATTCGTTAGCCCCCTTGGTTTCCTCGGCATGATTACTTTTGTCCTATTCATAATTCTGGGCATTACTGGAGCCTTGCTAATGCTTTGGTACGAACCCGAACTTGATAGAGCGTGGAATAGCGTGCAAAATATTAACAACACAATTCCGTATGGATTCCATATACGCAATATACACTATCATGCGTCTAACGCGATGGTTATGGTTGCACTGCTTCATATGTATTATCAGTATTTTAGTGGCAGATACAAGATAAGGAATGAAATTATTTGGGTGACGGGAATTCTCATAGGTGTACTTACGATTCTCGAGGCGTTTACTGGCTATGATATCATATTTAGTGAACGGTCTGAGCTAGCCATCTCCATCGCGGCATCTCTGACTAACTCCATACCTGTTCTGGGTCCACAAATTAGAGATGCATTCTTTGGTGGAGGATTTCATGATTTTGTCCTAAGATTCTATGCGTTCCACGTTTTTTTCCTTCCGATCGTACTCCTCGGTTTGATGGTCGTGCACTTTCCAAGATTTTTGGTTTTCGACGTACCTATGGTTATGGCAGTGTCAGGAGCAGTAATGATAACTGGGGGCGTTTTTCCTGTAGATTTAGGAACAAAGTTTGTTCCCACCTCACCTCCTGGCATTACGGTACCTGAGTGGTATCTAACAGGAATATACGCATTTCTCAGGACACAGTACGATAAATTTGTAACCGGTGTCGCATGGCCTGGTTTATTCATATTGACATTAGCGATTATGCCTTTTATTGACAGATACAAGAAATTTTCATGGAAAGATAGGCCGCTTGTTACTGCAATAGGCATAACCAGCATAGCGCAGATTGCCGTTACCACTTACTGGGGATTCTATATTGATCCCAACATACAAAAGTCTTTGCTCGAAAGGTTGGTGATCGATCCGATCTTCTTTTACTTGGTGATGCTGTTGCTCGTGCCGTTTTCCTTTGGTTTTACTTATCTGATGATAAAGCTGGCCAAAAATGCAGAAGCTAACGCAAAATTACAACCAAAGAAACCTTCAGGTAAGAGTTCAATCAACATCCCAGAAAACTGGATCTATATGGTATTTGTAGCGTTATTTGCCTTTCAAATTTATCTGAACATTGCGGCATACTATGCTGTCATTAGTGGAATGAAGAACTTCTCACTATTCCTAGTAGGGATCATTATGGTTGTGTTTGCGGCTATGTTTCATGTCTATAGGCATGGTAAGACCATGGCAAAGCCACCTACGCCAAAACCTATGGCTCCCCCGGCCGGTGCAAAACCAATACCTTATGTACCGAGCCTGATTCCATCCGTTCCAACTACGATAGACAACCCGCTATCCGCTCCGCCTCCACCAAAGAGCGCAGAAACTACAACTCAAGCTCCAGCCCATGGCCCTACATCTACAAAGGGAGTTAGCTCAAGCGCAGCTGATATTGCGGCTGCAACAGATGATGTATGGTCACAGAAGACCCCCTCGCCTGCGTCAGATACAGCAGCTGACTTGAACGGCAATGTTCGGGACACAAAAAAGATAAGATAACTGACTTTTAGTTTCATTTTGCTGGTATTTATTCGCGCTATGTTATGGGACCGATCTACTATGAGGCGTGGTGCAAGCTTCACCACGAATCGAGACAGGAGATCATTACAAGTAGCAAATATCGGTGTTTACCTCTCTTGTTTTACCATATTTTGTCTAATTTTATTTAATTAGTCTGTGACTGCCGATCCCATTCTTTTCTATTCCTATATCTCTTTTTGAGAGTCATTTCTTAGGACTGCATAAGCTCCTAAACCAATGCAACCGATATCGATTATAGAAAAAATTGCAACCGTTGCTGTTAAAAATAAGCCAAAATCAAACGTTCTGCTACTCACCTGCTCTTATAAGTTGACTTACAATAGCTATCTCGTGTTGGAATCCAATAATTAATTTTTTGTTTCATATTATAATAAATTCGATAATAGTATAAAATAACCTAGCAATCATCTGCA
>JBAVTY010000267.1:0-3215 GCA_049696495.1 Candidatus Nitrosopolaris sp. | reverse complement strand
TTGCTGGCGTCTGCGATGAAACAGGCGAAATCAGATTTGGCGGTCAACGTGAAGGGATAAAGAATCTACTAACTCCGGAAGAGACTAAAATATCAAACCTTCAAGCAATGGCTAGATGGGTATTACGGAATTCTCTTTCCCACAAGGTAGGTAGGGTAAAATATTCTATGGCAGAGTCTGAAAAGATTAAACGCATAACATTTAGTTTGGACCCTGACCATCTCCTCTTAGTGACAACAGAAGTGGATATTGAACATGTGAAGGTAATAGATAGCATACTAAAGCAGCTTGGTAAATGAGCCACTCTTCAATTTGTATAAACATCGTTGATTAATTCCATCTGAAGTTTGTGCTTGTTAGATACATGTAGCTTCCTTTGCCTGCTCCTACGCCAACTAATGAACATTTGTATGGAATAAGCTAGTTATTATTTACGCATACAAGTTATATTCTTGATAACCACGCTGAAGAAATCTGTCCTAGATTTTAGAAAGACAGGATAATGAATTGACGTATAACACATTACTGACTATTGTGTTTCTTTAAAAGAAAGTAACACCTGAACCAACTTGCAATTCTGGCAACCTGTTCAAGCTTTCCTGGTTCCTCAAATAGATGTGTAGCACCTGGAATTATTGTAAGACGCCAAATATGTACAGAGAACTATTGCATAGTTTCGATCTTTGCCTTCTTCAAGCATGATATTGAATGGGTTCATAATCAGCGATAATTTTTGTCTAGGATTGAAGATATCACCCCATGTATTCATGTTGTAATTCCTTAATGAAAAAGCTCTTTCGGATCTCTTACCTTTTCCATCAGGCGTTGGTTCATCAGGAAAATTCGCAATTGCGAGATTAAATGTTCTGTATCATTTGGGTACAGGGTGTTCTGTATCATTGTCTTGGTTATCCTGTACGAAATCAGTTTGTGCCTGAGAGCATGCATCTTTTTACCTTCATATACAATAACGCTGTTAGACTGCATATCTCTAATCCAGTCATACCCATGCTTTCTACAACATGATAAATATTACTTCATCTGTATACCATGAATACAAAGATCTTTGTCCAAACTAGGGCGAATTTAGCAATCAGAAACCAATCGCGATTGAAGAGGTGTTAGATGAAGATCCATTTTTCTATTTAGTCATGAATGGAAGAAAGAATAGCAGTAACAGTCTGCAAAATCTGCTTACAATAAGGGACGCCAGTACTGTATCTATTTTGTATTGTGGCCTGGATGTTCTATAATGAAATATAAGTTAATAACTGAAACTAAATCACTGATGTAAGCACGCTGGTGGGCGCTAGAATTAACAACATAGTCACTATAGTATTTTTTTCTAATATTTGACTAGTCTTTGATTCACCATCCTTAATTGAATTCGTTATAGTTTCTACCAAAGAATCAGTATTCTCGTAGTAGCGTGGGCAACGATACGTTCGCGCGTCATCATCATCATTTTAGTGTATGTGCTACGAATTTTAAGTTGTTTCTAATCTATTCTAGTTGGATCAATATTTTTGTCAAAAGGAAAATCAGGACTACGATAGCATACAGCAATATTAAATCATTATATGAGTTTCTTTATACCTAAAACAATGGAGAACATGATCGTTTACCAATCCCACAGCCTGCATCATAGATTAACAAATGGTGGATCCTACGAATACAAATCCTCTTTTCTTGAGATCGTTGCTTAATACACCGGACATTCCGGTTCCTAATCCTCCATGTACTGTAAACGCCTTATGGAATGTTCCGTTAAACAAAGCTTATGAGCAATCGTACAAGTATTGTATACCTTTCTGGAAAGGAACAGCAGATGGCCAAAAATACACAGCCAAGATAATCGATACTTGTTCAAGGTTCTGAAGTATAGTCGCAGTACCGGTAGGCAGTGTCTATTACGATGTCGTCGTTTTAAATCCATATGCTGATTTGAAAATATTGAGTCTGCAGAGGTTCATTCAGTTTAAGAATTCCAGGGGCTTTCATATCAAATCTGATTGAAAACCAACTATTTACGAGATTCTAAAGACTGAATATAAACCAAAACAAAATTCATTGCAGTAGACTCAGTACATGCTACATGTCGGGGTCGAATATGGACGTAGGTCGCTAAGAGTAGAAAAAAGTTGGCTGAAAGGATATCAGAGATAAATGGCTCCTACCTACCGCCCAATAGGGGCCTGCGTTCGATGCTTTTAGCGAAGTTCGGCGATGAATCGTACGTGTAAAAGTATCGTAGAGGCTCATGGTGGAAGAATATGGGCGGACAATAATGCCGGTGGAAAAGGAGCTACATTTACGTTTAGCCTACCAATAACTGGATGCCGCTGGACAAAAAAAATGAAAGACTCATTTATTGTATGATCTTATATACTCATGTTATACGGAGGCTTTGATTCATATCATCAATCAGTCAACATGCAATTGCCTAAATGTTAATGATTTTAGATGGTAACAGGTGGCCTAAATTATGGGTGTCAGACGATACATGTAAATCATACATTCTTCGATCCCTGATATAAACTCAAATATTTTCACTAGCCACTCACCAAAAGCACCTATTTATCTCAAGATTCTATTATACAATAACCCCTATTTAAAAAAAATCACATGGGCTGTAGATACCTTGATCCAAGTCAACGATTTGAGGGTCGTCCGCATGTTTAGGTAGCGACGTTATCGATATGCCAGGTACCTCATGTTGAATCAAACATTAAACTTAAACGTTGTTCTGTATGAACTTTTCAGGGAAAGATTCATTGCTCCTATTGGATGTTCCAACCAGTACAATGACAGGGTACTATATACGGAGGATCAGCTCTCTCCAGCTCCTTTAAAGTAGGTTCTATTCCTCGTTCGTGAATTCCGCCGTCTGCCGGGAGATGAAAGCCTCCGACAATTGCGTGAATCTGATTGATTCCCGAAGTACACAAAACAGCGATTCGTACAACAAAGCCCTTATTGTTATTATTATCGTTATCCGTACGATTCTAACTTGATATCAAAGCTGCCATCTTTTCTCTTATTACGTTCGGTCACAAATCCTTTTGGAACCAAGTAGTGCAAGGCTCCGTCAACAGTCCCCTGCCATCCGCAAACATAAAAAGAAGTGTTTTCTGGCGTTATCTTTTCACCGACAAGTTCTTCTAGAGTGGAGCGGTCATTGCCTGAGTCCATTTTCAAGAATGATTCAACTCTTC
>JBAVTY010000266.1:0-3151 GCA_049696495.1 Candidatus Nitrosopolaris sp. | reverse complement strand
AACAACCTACATGACCACATGTCAAACATAAACGCAAATGTACCCAGCCAGAACCCATTTTCAGACATTCTTCACAACCATTTGGTGTTTTTGCTTTTATATTTTGATTTACTTGTTTAAGATGAGCACAAGCCTTCGCAGACATTACGTACAACAATAATAGTCTATTTTTGTATTTAAATTCGGTAGTAACTTTATTGTTACCTGGTATTTCTACTGCAACTAACTGCGAATTCACCAAAACAAAGATATGAAGATAGTTTTAACAGGAATCGGTAAATGCAAAAAGAAAATTATGTCCAGCTCTCAAATAAATTATATGGGCATACGTGCGGTGATAGTAGGTGGTTCATTAGGCGGTCTGAGTAGCGGTTTAGCCTTGCGTTGCGTAAATTGCGATGTAGATGTCTTCGAAAGGTCCCAAGGTGCAATGAAAAGTCGTGGCGCTGGTCTTGTCGTACAAATGGAGTTTATTGATTTTCTTAAAAAACATGGCATAGTTACAGAAGAAGCAATAAGTATTCCAGCGTATAAAAGACAATACCTATCACAAGACGGCAGTATACAATGGGAAGAACAGACTCTACAGCTAATGACTTCATGGGACAGCCTGTACAGACAGCTAAGGAATGCTTTGCCAGAAAACTCATATCATAATGGGAAAAGACGACAAGCTTTGAACAAAATAAAGATTACGTGGTTGCAGAGTTCGAAGATGGACATAATGACAGGAGTGATCTGTTAGTTGGTGCTGATGGTCCTAGTTCTACTGTACGCCAACAGCTACTTCCTGACGTTTTTTCAGAATACGCTGGTTATGTTGCCTGGCGTGGAGTGGTAGATGAAAATAAAGTGCCAATCGATTTTGCGCAATTCTTTGCCAACAAATTCACATTTTTTCATGGAAGAAATACACACATTCTCTGTTACCTAATTCCGGGGCATACAGGTGAATTATCAGAAGGTGAGCATCGGCTCAACTGGGTTTGGTATGTCAATGTACCTGTAGGCAGTAAACTGCAGTCATTGTTAACAGACAGGTACGGAAAACAAAGGGAGTTTTCCGTACCACAAGGAATGGTCACAGATGATTTTGTACAACAACAAAAAGGTATTGCAGAAAGTATTCTTCCTACGGTCTTCGGACAACTAGTTATACAAACCAATGAGCCTTTCATACAAACAATATACGATTTGTCTGTACCTAAAATGGCGTTTGGGCGAGTTTGTATATTAGGAGATGCTGCATTTGTTCCTCGTCCACATACAGCTGCAGGGCTCTCCAAGGCAGCTACAAATGCCATAGCACTTGCAAATTCTATTAATTCATCCAACGTAGATGTTGTTGAAGCTATAAAAAGATGGGAGCCAAGTCAGCTAGAACTTGGAAATTATCTCAAGTATCTTGGAATCTCTCTTGGAAATAGATCACAGTTTAACCAAATCTAATAGTCTGTAGCTTGATTCCATATCATGAGAGTCTTGACATGTCAGTTATTTGCCTGCAACCGATCTCAGGTACATACTGCTCGCGTACGTCCGCCTAATCCCTGTTCTCGAAGTCGTGTTTTTTGTAGGCTGCCACTCCACGATAGATATGTTAATTGGATCTAAAAAATGTTTGATAATCTTAAAGCTATGTTTGAAGAATGGTCTCTCATTGAGATGCTGCTATCCTTGCGGCTCTGACAGGACATAATTCCAGCACCGTTGATGCTAGGATCAGAATTCCAGCGTTACGATAAGAAAAAAATGGTGGCTGCTCCAATAATGAGCCCATCCACCAATTGAATTATTCGGTGTTCTTTGATCCCTGCAACACTTCGTAAAGGAACCATTTGTGACGCTCTGTCTTGTCAAGAATATCTTGGAGCTGGTTGCTAGTGGCAGAATCCCGGTTCTCGTCGCATACCGTGATTGCATCACGTATCATCTTAGCGATGTGGCCGTTGTCTTCCATCAATATCCGAATCATCTCTCCGGCAGGCACCACGGCGCTATTGTCGTCTTCTATAGTCTGGAGCTGACCTATGTGACTGATGCTTCGTATGGTTGTCCCTCCAACTCTTCGCACGCGTTCGGCCATTATGTCAATTGAGTCGAATATTGCATCTTGATATTAGATGAAGCACATCGATTAGAAGAAGAGGTCGTAAAGTTTACAGGAATATCTATTTCAAAAAGAAGATGGAAACGATACATTCCTGATTTTGAGATAGTCAATTATGGCTATAATGATATAGAAAAATGGATTGAATTTCTTATCAAACTTCAAACAAAGATGTTTAATTTGACAGGAGAGATCAGTTGAAGCAAAAACAGACACAGAAAAACTGTTACAGGCGATAGAAAATATACGTTCAAATCCCAAGGACTGGATGGTATCTGACATAAAAGAGGAAAATAATGAAGTTACAAAGGTTGAACTAAAACCACTTGATGTATCTCCTTATTGCAAAGAGGTATTTGAATCATGTAACAGAACCTTAATGATGAATGCTACAATTTTGGACAAGGACGCATTTTGCACAAGTGTTGGTCTTGCACCTGAAGAAGTGAAATTCATACAAGTTTCATCAGACTTTCCATTACAGAATAGGCCCATCCATCCTTTGAATACAGCGTATCTCAATTCTAATAGCCTACAATAGGAGATTCAAATCAAAATTGCTAGGACTATCGATAATTTGATGACTTTACACAGAAATGATAAAGGAATAATTCATACCACATCTTATAAGCAACTAGATTTTATTAAACAAAATATTTCACAAGAAAACAAATGCAGACTTTTGGAGACGAACCCAGAGATACAGAGGGACGATGTTATACTAGAACACGTTAACAGTACAAAACCAACGTATCATACTTTTCAGCGATTTCTTTGTCACTTTCAAATAACTCTGAAGCTCCCACTACTCTCTTATCATTAGAGGAATCTTTTTTCCTTGTCCAGTTATATATAACTCATTCAAAATTAATCATACTGGAACAGTGTTTAAATTATATTCTCTGTATGAATACTTAATTGTTGTACTTCCTTACATAGGTGACAATATAGCTTACCAACATGGGTTACACTTCTGTCAGGAAGTGTATTCATATAGAAATCAGAACAAAGTTTAATCTAATACATGAAAAGGAATGGACT
>JBAVTY010000265.1:0-5824 GCA_049696495.1 Candidatus Nitrosopolaris sp. | reverse complement strand
ATTGACAGTTAATTTTACTAACCTAAGACCTAAAATTTGAGTATAAAAATCAATATTTTTCTGCGGATCAGGAGTCAAGAGTCGTTTCCACAATTTTGGAAGATCCTACCGGTCACCGGGGGAAGGTCTATGAACTGACTGGTCCTCGATCAGAAGACATGAATGAGATGGCAAGAGAATACGCGACCGCATTAAATCGCCCAGTGAAATATGTGGACACGCCTTACGACAAGTGACTGAAGGAAGAATTATTGCCGCTCAATTTATCTCAACACGTTTTTGACCACTTTTCCGCTATGGCTAAGCTCCATGCGGAAAACCGTTACGATAGGTTGACGTCAGACGTGCAGAAGTTAACCGGAAAACCAAGTATGAGCGTTCGAGAATATGTAACTGCGCATCCGGAGGTGTTTTCTATCGCTGCAGTCACGCGTTAGACAACAGCTGAACTTTATGGAGGTGTTGTATCGGAGGGGCGTGGTCATAGATTGCGCTATGCTACTACTACAACTACAGTCGCAGACTCAATGGGAGATACTCTCAGGCATAGACGTTTGCAACAACAAGGGCGATACCAGCACTACCACAATTACGGTTCTAGGGCGATTGGCTTGTAAGACATATCCCATTCTTCTTCTGTCAGCTCCTAGGCCAAGCGAACACAACATACAGAAAAAAGAGAGAGAAGTATAATTGAGTGGTGTGAGTAGTTTATTGGATCGGGCGGTCGATGCACATGGTGGGATCGAACGCTGGCGTAAAGTAATACGGCTCGACGTGCGTTTATCGGTCTCTGGTTTTTTGTTTCAGATCAAGGGTCACCCGGAAGGCTTGCACGCTCCTTGATCCTCAGTTAATAATACGCCAATAGGACGGCAGCTGATCACCGACTTGGGCAGTAAAGAAGAATTTCCAAGTATGAACACATCAATTGGATCTGCACTAATATCGTCACCACCTTCTCCTTTTGTTCGAGGAATAAAGCCATAGTTATAAGGATAAAAAATTGCTGGAAACACCTTCCTGTCAACAGATATTCCTCCTCTTTTTGCATCTATCTCATATTTTATGTTACTACCTTTTGGAATTTCAACCACTACATTAATTTCGTCGGGTGGTTTTGTTCCTGGCTTTAATGTATCTATAGGCAATACTTCTCATTAAATAAGTTGATATTCTTTTTTGTTCATGTCAGAAGCGTGATCTGGTGAAGGAAATTATGTCTAGTATCACTTCTTTTGCAAAACTGGATAAAATCCTCATATTTTTTATTTCGTTCTGAAATTTCGTCATGAAGAATGTTAGTCACCTCGTTTGGATGTCTCACTCTTTTCACATATGCTATCATGGTGTCATTATCATGTATGGATCCTAGTATGTCTTGTATATCTTCTAACTCCGTTATGAGGGCATGTATTTCCTTTTTATTAACACCATTCTGGTGTGAAGCTTGTTCTAGTAAATAACGTATCTTTTTACAAGTTTTTCTCAATTCATGTAATGCTTCTATTTTATTGGCATTTGTAAGTACTACTGGAAGATCCTGTTCTATTCTTTGACGTAATCCAAGTACTACCTTATTGAATCTCATCTCCAGTTGTTTTGCAGGTATTTCATTTTCCCTAACTCGTGGTACAGGAAGATCCCTCAATGACAAAGCTATCTTTCTTGCACTAGCTAGTTTTGTTTTTCTTTTTCCGTTCAATGATCCTGTGAGCTTGGGATAAATTGGCTCTGAGGAGTGTTTTTGTAGCTTTTCGAAAATTATGTCGTAATCTCTAACTTGGCTGTTTACTTTGAAAAGTTGTTTACTTGTTGTTACGTATTTGCGAATTTTGGTTTTTCTTCGCATCTTCTTTGGTAATGATATAAATGATGCATCCAATCTTCTAGTAGCAGTTCTTATGTCATGTATGTTATTTTCGTTTGAATCCTTAATATAATCATTAAGTCTATCATCTACCCTCTTAACGTTTTCTTCCATTTTCGTTACAAAGTGACTAGGAGTTAATGATAACGCCATGACTTATTAATTATGCACATTACCATATGTATATGTATTTGAATTCGTTCTTCTATGTTGGCATTAGTGTTAATAATGTTCTGTATAATCAAAATAGGCTTTTTTCTTCAACCCAGACTCTTAAGCAGTCAACATAGCTGAGAACTCTGATGTGAGGTCAGTTGTAAGTATTCCAAAGCTTTGGTGACTTTGTCCAAATCCTGGTGTTCAATACTGATTGTCATAACTTTTTCTGGAATGCTGATTTCAGTTAGCTCTATTGTTGCTCCATTTCTATCATCAGATGGCCATACGTGCAGTTCACGTCGTTTCTGTACATTAATTACTTGGATTGAAGGCGTAACTTGCGATAAAATTGACATTAGCTGCTGTCCATCTCTAATCGCTCTTCCTGCTAAATCTATATTTAATGCCTTAGTTATGTTTCTGAATATATAGCAGCTGAAATAGGAAAATTGTAAACTTCTGTAGTCCACCGTTCTATTCCTGCATGCGTTTTGTCGTGCAGCTTTTTTATCTTTAGATCTTTGTCTCTAATCTTGATATTTGTATCATATCCGAATCTGCAGATGTAACGATCTAACATCTTAGTCGATTTACCATCTTTTAACGGAAGATTCAGAATATTACGACAAATATTTGGATCGACTTTAATAGCAAATGCGCGCCATTCCCATAGGATTTCTTTAAAGACCGGATTATCTACATACATCATTATTAAATATCATAGGAATGCTTGCCGATTTATTTTAAGCTGCTTTTCCAAATTTAACCGTTTGATAAATAGCTTATGATAATGAGGTAATGCTATAAGAGAGTCTATAGAGTTACGGATAAGTTATCTAGATATTCAGAACTTTTTGAGATAACGTGCTTTGTATATATGGGTGGATACTGGCTTTGTAGAAACCATCGATTATTATAGTGAGGTTGGTTATTCGGTGGGCATTGTAGGCTATACATCTGAATGATAATTCTCTGTTCTGTGTTCTTACCAATCTTCATGTAATATGTTCTCCAAATAATCGTTTTATCACTGAGATAACATAATTGCTCAGATTGGATTTCAACAGATAATTTAGTTATAAATTGACGATGATGAAGGAAGCCGACACTGGCAAGTAACTGCGTCTACTCCTCCTCCTGCGCTTAGATTTCGAACTAAATAGAACGCGTTACTCGATTATTGGCAGTTACATTCGAGTTTAGGTAACCATCGAAATTCTCTTCGTTGTTTGCATCTAATCCTTCTCTTTGCATTTCAGATTTATCCAATGAAACAAATTTTGCAGTTCTGTGATCATAAAAGTCTGGCGGCGTCCCTCGCTTTATGATATCAATTACAAAATCTGTTCTATAAGTCATGTCAAAACCTTTACCTCTTAGAGGCAACTTTGTGACCAATTCCATTCGATGTGTGTTCCGTAAATGGACTTTCATATCATATTCTATCGGCGTCTGGAATGTTTTACAGAAAAAACAACGTAGTACTAAGATTCCATCTAAGATATGCTGTGGATCATGCATGAGATTACGAGGGAATATTCCTTGCAACTCCCGCGTTACTGACCGATTGTTTTTAAAATTTAGTATAATAAATTCAGAATATGATTAAGTTCGCTTGTTACCTAGACGCATGTCCTTTAGTCCTATTTTATATAGAATCACCATTACTCATCGGATTCAGATTATCTAACTAACTGTAGTCCTTAACTCCTGTTTCAAGTAAAATACGGCATCTTTCTGAGGATGGTAAGGAATATTGCAGCATAACGAACTGTGGTGTTGCATTTCAAGCGTTGTAACAACTATAATAAACTCGATTACTACAGAGAATATCGTTTATTAGCTAATAGTTAATCCATCATTGTTTCTTCGGCCAATCTTTTGACTTTATATTCTGACCACTTTTCTAAATCTGGAATTGTTACATTTTCTATTCCTTCTTTAGCAAGATGTATTTCTTTTTGTATGTTTGATGTTATTATTGATGATGATCCAATAGTTGTATCTGCTAATGAATTATTTAGAATCCATCTAATATTCTTCAAGTAATAATAGTAATCTTCGAAATGAGGCATCTTTGGATTTAATCTACCTATTCTATCTTATTATTATATTTCGATCTAAAAACCTTTACCACTAACGTCTTCAATAAAACTAGTTCCACTAGCACTGCCCCCCCAAGTTGCTCCCTACATGAAGCAGCTTCTTCCCGTAAGCTCGTACATGGGCTATGTGTTTTCGATAGTACCATTAAGTCCGTTGTCTGGAGAAGTGTCGACGATGGTCTATACTAAAGGCAGCATCGACGCAGGAATGGTGGTACGTTGACATTTCCACTAAAAAGTACAAGTCAGTCACAGCGGTTGAACGCGCTGATAAGAATTATTTTATTATTTTGATACCAAAGTGTACCAGTATCTCCGATAGTGCGATTGCACAGTTGGAATCTAGCAAAACCTAGGTGTTGTATTTCTCTACGAGGTCACAATATAGCCTATGAACTATACAAACGAATACGGGAAAGAATGGTTTGTTATGTTGACTGACCTTTCAGTACATCATTTCTCCCATTCATTCGGCAAAGCCTCAACTGTACGGCAACAGAGTTTGGATACGATATATAAGTTGAAAAACCCCAACCTCCATCATCATGTCTGACGACACGAAGATCATCTGAGGGTACAGGTTACTTGCTATACTCAAACGTAAAGGGTAGAACTTATGCTTCAACGATTGCAGAATGAGGCACAGTGTCAAACATGACAGCTACAGACATTCAATAGATCGCATAACAGAAATAACACCAAGCAGAAAAGTGTCACCTAACTGTAAGTACTACAAGTAGTAATAGAGAGCAATTATAGATGTGGTCCTAAAAGTCATGGCGATCATGTGGTCGATGACTTATACATTGAACTATAAGCAACAAATCAACAGGGAAACAAAATAATATCTACTCGATGTTTATTCTATTAATAATTTAATTGTACGTCGGGAGTATAGAATATTTGAGTACATGCGAGTTCGTAAATGCATTTATTTAAAGTACATCACCATATAGTAATTGCTCTTGCAGGTGCTGTTCTATCCTGGCATTTTCTTTAAGTGTGTGTTCAGGTACCGAACATGTTTGACATTGTGATTATTATTATTGCAATGATGCTCATCATTGGTAGTAGTTCATTCTTAAATATGACCCTAGGCATACCTTACTGGCATACTCCATTGGTAAGTGGGGATGGCTCGTCAAATTTAAATGGATTTCGTAACCAATCATTTTCTACCTCTCATCTTTATTTTGGCCATCCACCATCCGCCTACACTTCAGGCGATAATATCAGCCGTGCTGTTAATAGTAATAATAAGGTGGTAATGATTGGCTTTGATGATGGATGGAAAAGTCAAATCACATATGCAAAACCCATTTTAGACAAATATGGTCTTAAGGCTAGTTTCTTTGTTGTATGTAATTATGTTAACTCTGGAAATATAAGACGTATGAACTGGCAGGATATTGCAACATTGCAACAGGAGGGTATGGATATAGAATCTCATACTATGGATCATAAACCACTCAATACGCTGTCATGGAATGGTTTACTTTATGAAATAGCTGGTTCTAAGCAATGTCTTGCTAACCATGGCATTGATTCATCAATCTTTGCGTATCCATTCAACCAAGGATCGAATATTCCGTCAGTTGTTGATATAGTCTCTAAATATTACAGTTTTGCTAGGACCGGTACGTTTCCTCTTATGTCATTGAACTGTAACGGGGATGCAAATATGAAACCA
>JBAVTY010000264.1:0-12274 GCA_049696495.1 Candidatus Nitrosopolaris sp. | reverse complement strand
CATCGAGTTCCCAATATTCTCGATAAATTGTTCGTACTTGATCAACTGATAAATCTAATGCAATTGCTACTTCAACAGGGGACTGCAGTTCCGAAAACAGTTTGAGAGCCTGGGTAGTCTTCGATTTTGATTTAATATCATCGTCCTCTTCTAATAGGCCTCTCTCTCTCCATCTACTTCCAACTTTAACTTCTTTGTTATAGCTCCAATATCTCTAAATGACATATGTGTGAGCTTGGCAATTTCCCTTGTAGACTTATTCTCCTTGTAAAGTCGGATTACGTACTGTTCTTTTTCTGCTCTGTCCATATCCAGTAGCGAGGTCAAATTTTACTCATCTAATATAAGAGCAAGTCCCTAATAGCTTTTTTACCTGCTTCCATCTGCTACCAGTCTGCTTAATGCCGCTACCATCATGTTTTCAACTGCTTTCAACTGCTACCCCTTGTTACCAAAGGAGTTAAACTGTGCGAGGACTATGCATGTTATACGAGTGTAGGGGTGTGTGTTGTGAGTAGTTGAGCAGAAGAGAAAAAAACTAGTTAACATTACAAAAGCAATCACCAGGACTCAATCAATTTCGGCGTCCATAGCATCAAAATATGCAATGATTATTTATTCAGGTTTACGAAGATAGATCCCCTTTCGGTCCAAGAGCCGAACCTTCACAGATACTCTACATCTTGAGAGAGAATACAGAAAGTCTCTGCAGTATGCAAGTGAGACTACTTCATATCCTATAAGCTCTTTTAGACGATTGAATTCCGACGTTGGTGTGAGTATTGTTTCTGATATTTTTGCAGAACCAGAATCAATATATTGTTGATCAATTTTCTCAGACAGTATCACTTATAGGTTGTACGACTCACGTTTATATTACTGGTCGTGTTGGGAATGACACAGATGTTGACCAAGAAATGTAATGGCCTTTGTGACACGGAAAAAGAATTATCTGAATATAATCCAATAGACGGAAGGAACAAATGGGCAAATGGGAAAGAGTATATTGTGATGGCAAACATCCGCGCCTTGATAGGGACGTATATGATGTATTACCCAATAATGTAAGTAATATACTAGACGCATTATCTCGCGAATGCGACGATCTCGTACAGATAGTCCATGAAGGAATGTCTATGTTAATAGACAGAATGGAAGAAAAAGATGGGCCAGTGGATGTAACTGATATCCCTGATGCATTTGTTGAAACATGCTATATGTTGACAGAACATATTAACCGATTGAAGAAGGCTGATGTTGGTATGAATATGAATAATACATGTCACATAAAATGGAAGGACTCTAGATATATTAATAATTATATTATAAACGAGACTGAGAGTATGAGAAAGAAGTGCTTGTTGCGTAATAAATAACCATTCGCGATGACCCGTAAGCGCTTGGCAGTAAATAGGAATAAACCCGTGTTTTTGATTTGCCCCTTATGTGAAAGCAATGATACAGATATACGCGTATAATGGACGCGGTAATCCCGAAGGAGGCATCGACCATACAGTATATTCTTGATAATATTAGATCGGTTATTCCAACCATTCCGAGATTGACATTCTGTCTATATTCTCTTATTCTTGACACTTCTCGAACACCATTGGTCCTGCAAGAAGAACCTATCACCCCTGAGCCTACACATTTCACAAGCCCATCTGTCTCCGCCTGGATTCATCCTATAAATGCGGCCATCGTTTCTTGGTAATACTACGGGACCTTGTGTTGCATTGTCTAAAGTGGTCTGACGCATCGATGGGATATAATTGGCGCTACTGAGCTTTAGCTGTTTCGAAAGTGTCCAACTTACAAATCTGGTGCCCAACACTCGCCTTAAGTAGCTTAAGTACTATGCATCATACTAAGCTCCAATTCTGAGATGATGCTTGGTATGACTCCATCTAGCATCAGTATCAATACCTGAACGAGGTACTCCTCCTTTGATCATAGATGATTTGTGCATAGATGACCTTTGGCTCAGTAATGTACTATCTATTGCAATAATGTATGCGTCAACTAGCTTTTCTTTTACAAACAGACTCGTCATAATTGCTATCCTTTCTTTGACGTCTGTAGATATTGTCGAAAGCCTTCTGTCAGGAAGACTGGTTAATCCACAAGCTTTCATTATCCTTCTATTGTATGGATGATAGCCCATAGCAATAAACTCGCATAACGCTCGATTAGAATTTACAGGAATATCTGTTTCAAAAAGACGATGGAAAAGATATATACGAATCGATTATGATGATATACAAAAGCGAATTGATTTTCTTATCGAGTCTTGCCGAAACTTTCCTTGGTTCCTAACGTATGAAAGCTACTGCACTTTCAGTTAGCCTACTTGCCCCGTTATAAAAACTGGAACTATAATCAGCTAAGCGGGATTCATAAAGGTTTTAATCAGCATAGAATTATAGTACGTTAACCCCGTAAAAAATGGGGGGGGAAGAATTGGTGATTGGTGCTCAATCATGCAGGCGTGACAAGATATTGTGTGTCTTTGCCTGCACCAATTCTATGAATCTTGAGGATACTTTTGGCTTCTGCTAAGTAGGTGTCAATTACCGCCGAGTTTCTTTTGCTAACAGTGAAGTATTTTTCCTGCTGATCTGGTTCGCCAGGGTCAGTCACGACATATTGATATCGCGTACTCTTCTTTCCCTCGAATTCAACCTCGACCGGTTTCATTTTCTCAGGATCGAAATGTTCCCTCCATCTTCTGTCCTGACTGATATATTTGCTGTCGTTTTTGCGAGACTCCTGGTTTCTTCGCAAATTTTCTTTTGCTTTCTCACTGATTTCTTTTGTCATTTTATTTCTCTCATTTTGGCAAGTTAGCATTATCCGACCACGCCACGTGGAGGCCTTGCCATGTGGTCATTTTTCTAGAACCTTGTCCTTGTCGAATTTAGCTTCTCCTCTATTGCATATGCAAGACTTTTGCGAGGATATTCTTGTTGTTCTAATCGAATTCGTGTCTTACCGTTTTTGAAATCTTTGGTATAAGCACGGATTAGCGCATTCTGTCCTATTTCCCATGTACATGAAAATTTTTCACCGCTATATTCAGTAAGACCATCAACACCAAAATGCCACATCGTAACAATCCATCCCATATGGTCTGGAACAAGTCTACCACCATCTTGTCTTGCTGTTGACGTACTTGATTCTTGTATTAAATTAGAAAGACGTTCCTCTACACAAGTCAACGCATTTGAAAGCCGTATAATCCCATTGAAGTCAACTGCTATGGGATGGTAGGAGCCACCAACAACAACGGAAACTGTATCGGTTCGATGAACCGTGGTTTTGACACTGAGATCTCTTATGTCCCGTACGGGTAACCTTATGTCTTTGCTAACTGAATCGATTTTAAAAGTCATAGACAGAGCAGGCCATATGTCTTTGACATTAAACCTAAGGTGAATATCGTGTAAGGCATTCCTTCCTAATGGCAGATTCTGTATCAGTCTGTAGATTGAATTATTATCTACAGAAGAAGAAGAGGGTACCCCCGCGTGGTAAGGTGTCATCATTTTACTCCTGCCGAATGTTGTTCCTGGTAAGGTGTAGAAGGTTTGCTTAGTTTTGTAGTCTATCTGGATTTGATGTTTTCTTCTTAGACTCGATAGTATATTCCGCAGTGTGCCGTGTTTCACGTAATACTCTGCCTTCTATTTCGAAAGAAGGGCGAAAGTCCAAAAAGCTAACTGGTCTATGTTCATTCGAAACAATCTCTACGATCCTCTTCATTACTACATCGCTTAGATTACCCAACTAGGATCACCACCACACCACACTAGTCACCTGTAATGTCATTCAAGGTGTCATCCTTGGGTACGACTGAAGTCTTACTTTCCGGTTTGATCTCTGTGGTATTAGAATCAGTTATCATTCCTATTAGAACATCAACCACTTCACGGGTTTCGTAATTAAATTTACCAGTGAACCAAACTCTGTTCATGGAACTATTCGAATTGAAGGCAGCGATCATATGTTGATGTAATTGTTCAAACGGTGCAGAGAATTCAAAGTGTTGATAGCCATCGGTACTTCTATAAATGAGTTCTTTAGCAGTTTTTATCGAAGTTTGAGTCCTGACCACTTCATAACCTTGTAGTTTGGACTGAAGCTGTTCATATTTCTGTTGTAATATTTCACAGTTCGCACATCTTCTGTGACTTTCTCTTTCTTCCTCCTCTCCAGATAATTCACTATTATCGAAGCTGTTGTAACTCGTGTTATGTGCAGATGAGGGCTCGATACGGTTGCCCGTACCAGAGTTAATCGTCTTGAGATTCTTTAGCGCTTCCTGTAACTCCATAATTTTGGCATCTTTAGTAGAGCAAGATTCGCAAACATGCTGTTGACCAACACTGCCGATACTAGGACCAAGTTCGGGTCGACTTGCATTTACAGCCTCTTCCTGCTGTGCTGCAGTCGTTATAGAACCAGGCTCAGACTTGGATATATCGGCAGTGATACCGTCGTCGGGGCCGTGCTTAGGTCGTGATCTCGATACATCGCCACCACTGCCAACTTCCTGTGTATTAGCCTGACTTTCAGGTGTAGACTTGATCACCTCTTGACCTGATACTGATGTTTTGATTACAAGTGGAGGGATTATAGCCTCCTGTTCCTGTTTAGTGACCAGTTCGGTTCCAGAAACTGGAACCGGTTTCTTCTTTCCTTTGCGTCTTTATACCTGAGTCTGGTCTTTGTATTTATCATCTAGGTAGCTATAGATCAAGCTGTTAGAAATCTCCTCACAACCATGTAAACCGTCAACGATTTCAGCGGCTATATTGTCTATGCGACGCCCTAGTTGTTCAAGCTCCTCCGCTAGATCTCGAATAACGTGCCTCTTGCTCTTGAGAAGCCCATTAAGATTTTCCTTGGCCCGGTCAAAACATGCTGATATCTCCTCGTCTCGCTTAATGGCGCCAGTCTCCGACTTAGCATTTTCATCTGCACTAGTCTCGACCTTGCGCTCACATTCTGACTCTTCTGCTGCCTTATGCCCCTCACCCGTGGTCTTCTGTGTGTCAGTGTCATTGTCCATTAGTACACTTGTATAACTCCACGTACACTCAGCGTGTTCGCACATGCGGTCCCCTTGGTCAGGTGGCATATGTTCTACCTCTATGTGTCCGCATTTACATTTACACGGACCAATGGCGTCACTACTCGAGAGTTGTTGTTCCTGTTGCAGCTCTGTCGTATCTTCTCGTGTCTGAGGGTGTGACAATTTACATCTCCTTGCCGGTCTTATGTAATGCTAGAGAATCTGAACATCGGGATATCTTCAAAAAGATCCCTCCACTGGTAGGTATTTCTTCGAACCACACTTGTTCGTCAATCTGCAGTTCTCGGACGATGGATTCGGGAATTGCAACAAACATCATATCAGCAACGCGAATTCCTTTCTTCAAGATCGGATTCGAATCAGGAAGACCTTTTATATTAGAGGAAGTGGAACTAGTCATTGTCGTATTTCCTCCCTTGTGGGTGGATTTCAGGCCGTTGCAGTCCGCGGTGGTTGGCCGCCGAGTGCAGACTGCAACGTTTCAATTTTATTTTCTGAAACCTTTATGTTTCTTCGACATGATGGACATGTTGCGTATACAACTAACCTGCCTGAGTACCACCACGAATATTCACATTCGCGATTAGGACATTTTATTAATGTCCGCTTTCGTTCGTTCCTCATATTCCTCCTCTTATTCATAACAATTAAAAGGACTTACTAATGATATAACATGAAACCTCTTGTCACGTTATATCGGACCAAAGTTGGGCGAACTACAGGAAAGAATCTTGAATCATTTTTTTCAGTGTGAATCTAAACGGATCGAGGGGATAGATCATATTTCAAAAGCAATAAATGCAAAACAACCCTCTGTTTCTCGAAGTATCGATTATCTATTAAACAACAAATTCCTTGAAGAGGATCCACAACGTGCAAGGGAAAAGGGAAACAAATTCTTTGAAAAGGCTATCTATGTTACAGATAAGGGAGCCGCATATGCTGTCGTCATGCTAGGCGTTAAAGTGGAACAGATTAAAAATTATACCGCTAAATATGACCCTACTGCTGTTCCTGTGTGGGATCAAGACTGCGGGATATTCTCGATGCTAGAGTACAGAGATTATATATTTAAAAAAACGATGGAATTTCTCTTGATAAACAACATATTCGATGATGAGGGACATATGCGCCAATTAACAGAAGATGAAATACAAAAAATGGAAATTTCCAAAATTACTGCAGCTAAAGAACACATTGATTCTCTGCATTCTAAGGGAATAACCAACTGTAATGATTATTTAAACGAATGCGGAATTGATAAAAATCTTATGAGGTTTCTCGAAGTATCGATTACCTATTAAACAACAAAGAAACAACACAGTGGAAATTAAGCTTTGGATTCTGATGAAAAATAAATTTTACTGCTATCGAGGTATTTCCGGTTTAGCAGCTCTAGAAATCTCTGCCAACTTCTCTGGATTTTTTAGCAATTGCTGCATTTCTAACATTGCCTCTTTTAATAGTGCGATGTCTGCATCATATTTCTGTTTTAACCCAGCGATCTCTCTGTCTTTTTCTTGTAGATTTGCTTGAATACTTTTGCCTCTTGCTTCCAAGGTAGTATAATCTAGGAATGTAAGATATTTCATACACTTGGTAGCATAGATTTCGCGCGTTACCTCTTCCTTTGCAGAATAGTAAGTGCTCCCGGCATGGCCTAAAAACCACTCAGAATAGTCCTTGCCAGCAACGTGGCTAATAGTGGTTTTGACAAATCTTCTAATGCTCTGTAAAGTTACTTTATGTCTCCTACTGTTATCTTTTTTCTCTGTAAATCCTGCCGAGTCTCGGAGTATAGAAAACTCAAGTGCAATGTTACGATAGAGCGACTCTGGTAAGCTTTTCCTCCTTCTCATTTGAAAAACTAGGTCATCCTTCATACTTGGCTTACCTGTGTCATTTTTCCAATTAATCATAACGTTCAGAGCTTGAGTGGCTTCGTCTGAAACATATATGTCTCTTGCCACTCGAGTCTTGGCAAATTCTTCTCTGATATGTATTTTCGTCGGACTAACACTAAACTCAATGTCTTTATTTCTAACCGCTAATGCTTCTACTTCTCTCATTCCGCCACTAGCAAGCACTAGAAGATATGCCTTCAACCGTCTATTGCCTGCACCAGTACAAGCAAGCAGAATCTTTCGGATATCTTTGGCATCAATTGGTTGCTCCTTCCCTTTATGTAATTTTGGTACTGTGACCTTTTTCTTAAACCTTGCAGGAATAATATCAATGTCATGATAACCTAAATAGGAAATTATAGCGGTCAAGTGTAGTCTGGCAGTCTTTACAGACACCATCTTTAATTGGTCTGCCAAGAAAGAGTCCAATAACTCGTAGACATTTATTTTTCCTTGTGCTAGTGGCTTGAGTATTGTTTCTGCTGTATATTTTGGACTTGTCAAATTATTGAGGTGAGCGAGTGCGGTAAGATATGCTCTACTGGTATTTGTACTATTTCGACTTTTAGAGTCTAAAAATGTTTTAACAGACTTCTGACTAGCAACTTGAGCTCGGGATAATAGCAATAACTACTAAACCCTAGGCTAACTATTTGAACTTTGCGCTGTATACTGTAAAATTCCATATACAATATGTCTTGTATCACATAAATATTATCTAATTTGCGCGACACGTTCTAATCTGACGAAAGCACTGCAACTTTATCAGGAAGAATTCGCGATCTCTGAGGAAATAGGACGGTCATATATTATATTATCCAGATCTTCCTTATTCTAATGTAGTAAAAAACGTTCTTGATTTATCATAATATTTAGTTATTGAAATAGCGCGTCTGGTCCTTGTCATTCTTTATCACATTGTTAAGATTTAAGTTAATCCATCTCCCGTGTTACAAAGCAAGTATTAGAATTTAGAAAGAATTTTGTATTTTATTTTCACATCTTCATGTCGAAAATATAGTTGATAAACCACGACAGTCATCTTACATCCAATAATCTGGAAAGTTGTCAACGTAAACCGATTACATCACGCTCTCAGTCAGATACATTATGCGTAAGGTGCTTGATTCCTCAATTACAGTCAGCTGCAAAGAATTTTATCTCACAAATAATAGACCATTACTATGAAACGAATCGAAATAATAATTCCACATAGGGAACTGAAGGAAGCGCATGAAATCCTAAAGGACGTAAATACTGGGGGAATGAGTTACTACACAATAGAAGGAAGTGGAAGGATAAACGCGGACCCTATCACTATTGGAAGAGGCACTATGCAGACACAACCAGATTACATTCCGAGAACTAAGATAGAAGTTGTTGTTAAAGATGAACAAGTTGAAGAATTGATTTCAAAGATCACAGATAGATTAGGAAGGGATCTGGGAGGGAAAATATTTGTCGTGGACGTTCCAATCGCGGTAGACATAAGGACTAAAAAGAGAGGGGATGCTGCGATTTAGGCAAGTCCTAGCATACATACTTAGAGTACAAGTATCAATTTCAAGTACAAGAAGACCGCAGTGACAGACGACTTGTGATAGCATAGCTAATAGTTTGTAGCTTAATTCCATCCCATGAGAGTCTTGACAGTTGGTTCTGCACTATTTTTGAATTTTAATTATAAGCTAATGAATCTGTTGTATAGCATTATCTTCAGTCCTGCCTCTAGTGGCAACTCAGTTCTTAGAACGACGTTCGCAGCACGATAGAAAATATTCGCGAAGATTATGCATGCTTATACTGTGGTGGATATCGATTTAACTATTATGTTGTTATGTTAACTAGATGATTAATTCGCTTAACCTGTTTACTAGGTGTTGTACGCCCATACATAGGTGACATTATAGCTTACTGACATGGGTTACACTTCTGTCAGATGCCTGCTCAACAAAATCTGCAAGTTCATAAGTACGAAATTTGAGGTCCTCTATATCAAAAACTCCTTCAGCTAACCGTCTAAAGAAGCGAGGCATCCCGTTCTCCAAGACTTTACCTCGAGGACTAAGTATAGCAGCTTCTGGTGCTATTTGTTTCTCTTCTTCACTTCCGCCAGTACCATGAAGTAAAAGGAGAGTGGTAAAAACCTTTTTTACTTTTGTTTCTTGTTCTCTTGTTCTAGATCCACTTACTTTATTTGGAGGGATAAAGCGATGGATGAAACTAAGTTGGGTATTCTTGTCCATTTTTTGTTTAATTCTCCTTACTATCAGCTTGTTCGTTTAATACCTCTTCCTCTTTCTTGGGCAAATGTATTCTAGGCAGAACTTTCTCAAGATCCTTACGCATATATTCAAGCCAAGGAGGAAGCACGACACTAGTACCGAGATCCTCAGCTTTTTCGTCTACCGTAAATCCAGGTGGATTGGTAGCAATTTCGAACAGAACACCCCCAGGTTCACGGAAATATACAGAATGAAAATAGAATCGGTCTATTACGGGAGTCGCATTTAATCCAGCTCTGACTATATTGCGGCGTAAGACCATTTGTTGTTCATCAGTAGGCGTACGCCATGCTACGTGATGGACTGATCCAATCCCTATAACCGTTTGTTGTGTATACGGTAGACAAAGAACATCAACAATATTAGCTCCTCCTGATTCTTCTCCCAGACTAACACCATCTACATTCGAAATCTCGTAACGGAAGCGACTACCATCTTGACGGGTAGGAATAAATCCCAATTCATC
Source organism: Candidatus Nitrosopolaris sp. (assembly GCA_049696495.1). Classification (GTDB taxonomy): domain Archaea; phylum Thermoproteota; class Nitrososphaeria; order Nitrososphaerales; family Nitrososphaeraceae; genus Nitrosopolaris. Next base: position 2,524 of record JBAVTY010000264.1, on the reverse strand, counting down.
AGTCAGAACAGAAGTAGTACGTTCGTATCCCTCTTCTGATAGAGTTACAGAATGAAACCCTCTTATGGCCTGTTCAGCAGGAATAGGACCTTCTTTCCATACATTAACACTTCTATCGTGAGCAGATTCATGTGCTACAAGTTCTAATTCTAATCCATCTGGATCATATAATGTTATTACTTGTTCTTCGTCAAAACGTTTGTAAGGTCCACGAAATTCGATTTGCTTGCTCTTAAATCTATCTATCCAATAGTTTATGGAATTCTCCGGAATTAGAAAAGATGTCGCAATCACCTCGCTAGTTCCTCTACGTCCTCTGGGAGCATCAGGCCAATGAAAGAAGGTAAGAATGGTACCAGGACGTCCTAACTCATCACCATAATAAAGGTGGTATGAAGTTGGGTCGTCTTGATTTACCGTTAGTTTTACAAGTCGAAGTCCCAAACTATTAACATAAAAATCTATGTTTCTTTGTGCGTCGCCAGTTATGGCTGTAACATGATGCATTCCATAAATACCCTTGCTTATCATTTTATCCTTGTCATCTTTTCTCTTGGTTTTCATCTTTCCTTAAGAACACTTTCGTAGTTGTTTGTATATATCGCTATCTTCATAGGTATAATCACCTTCTAACATAATTGTTCTGATAGAATGGCCAATACTTCATCTCATATTTTTTCATATGCTATTGCCCAATTTGTATACAATGGATAGTGTACGAGATACTCATGAAAAATAAAATCAAAACTTAAACATAGGCAAAGATATTTCGCAACCTCCTATTTATTATATATGTCATTTACAATCGTAATTAGAGAAATATTACTACCTGAACATAGAGGACAAGTATGAACGACATCTTGATCACTCTTGTTATTTTTATTGTTTTTTACTCCGGATTTGAAAACGGTCGCACTCCAAAGACATATTTTACAAATTGCAAATTGAGGTTTAGAACCACTATGTGGCCACCTTTCAATCGACGAATTATTATGGGACACGAGAGAATGCATATTTCAAGTAAAAGATATCAGGTGTTTTTTACATTGACGCAATAATTCATGTCGATATCATAGATCTAAATTCATTACCTATCTTCTGTTGTAATATTCTTGACTCTATCCATAAAAAGATGATAACAGTACTTAATTATGCATGAAGCTTCTATCATGTCTGTAAGCATGGTCTAGTTGTTTAGGTGAAAGGATCAAATGATGTCAAATTATCGTCATAAACTAATTACATAAAGAACAATAACAATATATTATTATATGTGATTCATAAGACCCGGTATTTTATGTTTCGTATCGTGTTCGAATGGAGTTCGATCAGGGATCTGCATAATTCACTGGGGTAGTGAGTGCAAGTCTCATCTTTCCAATGATTTGAGTCCACCTGTGCAGTGTATCGTAAGTGTCTTTCCACTTCGCCAACGGAAGCTCAGGCCATGGATTTGTTGTTCTAGTCGTAGTCATTGATTTCCTCCTCCCTTTCCCCCCACCTATGTTTGAGTGTCATATACATCATATTTGTATACAAGTATCTAAGACTTTGCTATAATTACCTCCTGGAACTAATAGTGGATCAAATCTGATTCCTGGCAAGAAGGGATATATACCGTAATTGTCACTAATGGTAATAATTCCACATCAATCATGAAAACTAATGGCAATTGGATTACGGCTAAAAATCCTAAGAGACATCATGGAAAACTCTGTATATTATGATCAAACTTACCGTAGTTTCTGTATTAATAGCCACAGGCTTTGATGAGGATAGCACTGACATTGATAATGGGGATCGAAGTGATTGAAGTGTGGTATATGCGATAACTGTAGAAATGGTCTAATGTAATACGCTTCAACTAGTCATTCTGAAAACATCCAATAACTCTTGCCTTCGTACTGGCGTATCACCAATAATACAATATGCTGCCACTGTGAATATGTGATTGCTCTTTCTGCAATTTAGAGAGGCTAAGTATTCTCTTCGGTTTAAGTAACTCATCTGTTCTAGATTCTCTGAGGTATACCTCATCTGCTCTTTCTCGAATAAGCGGTATGCGCATACCTGGACACAAGATTTGGAAGATGGTATTACGACATTATCTATGACACTTGACTCAAAAGATATCACAAGCTAATGGAATATAATTCGGAATGGACGACGAAGTAAAGAAACTGGTGTTACGAATAATTGAAACAGAAAAGATAGAGAATCACAATTTTAGGGTGTCTTTGCCTCTCCATACATAGACCTAACTGTCAATTTTATACACTTAGACAATTTGATAAAATACGCTACAAAATGGCTCAATAAGGTCAGGAAAACAAACTATGAAATTCGAATGAAAAGGCATATAAATATAAAATGAAGATGCTTCTCGTATTGAGTAAGGATTTTGTTAAGGTTGCTGCTACAAAGGATATTGAACCTTCACAGATGAAGGCAGTTGAAGTTGGTGATGAAAATATCTGTGTCGTTAATGTTGAGGGAAAATACTATGCGATTGGCAATGTTTGCA
>JBAVTY010000263.1:0-3985 GCA_049696495.1 Candidatus Nitrosopolaris sp. | reverse complement strand
GCATAAATTTATAAAGCAATAAAGTATATTTTCATATTAAAAATGGTTAAGAAAGCAAAAGCGAAGAAGCCTGTAAAGGCAGCGAAAAAGAAGTAGAACAATTGGCATGGAGCAAGGCCAATCTGCTCCAACGCCATTTTAGTGAGTCCTTGATCCAAGTATATACATGCTCGATAGAAGTATGGATGGATGGTTGGACCTTAAACGATATCAAATATTTACTAAGTTTAGAAGATACAAGGAGCGGTAGATCGAAAGCGCGATTCGATGACATGAATTCGGAAAGCGTACGTTATCTCGATTCATGAGTGGGATAGTGGTCTTCTTGTTTCTGTATCTCCATTTCCTTTTCTTCCCACTTAGCTTCTGGTAGTGCTATCATATTTCTAAATATATTCACGGTACCATGCCCAAATCCAGCGTAGGGTTGTTCGCTGCTACGATTGCAAGTTTCATATGCTCTTCTTCTTGAACATTTTTGATATTTTCAGCCCACTTTTGCATCTCAGCAATTCTGTCTATTTGTATTCGACCAAAATCCTTTTCTTGAATACTTCTATCACCAATGAATCTCACATATAGAAAATCAGTTGTGACTACTGGTGGGGTTTGTAATCCAGCGAGCTGACTCCACACTAAACAGATATCGTTATTTGCGAAGAAATTGTATGTTAGGTCTTGGAACCAAGAAGTATGCCTTACTTCTATTGCATATCTAAATCTGTTGTCTAGATTTGGAACTAATTCTCTGAGACGCTCTAGACCCTCGTGAATATGCAAGGAGGGAGGAAGTTGTATCAAAAGGGCCAATGTTTTGTTCGATAGACGACCCATTACTTCAAAAAAGTGCTCCTATCTATCACCCATTTCTTTAATCCTATTTCATGATTATTTGGATCTGACATCTTCTGTATTCTATCATCAGTCAACGGCGGGTTGGGTGGTTGCCACCCCTTAGGCATGGTCATGGAACTATTATAGAAACCATCGTTTTTATTTGTGTTATTTAACTAGCTAGATGAGCTTATTTTATATAGTGGGCCGATTACTTCAAAAAAGTGATCTACTTCCTTAGAGACGTCCCTTCGTGTGTTATAACTCTTGGAAATTTGGCTCTGAATTTGAAATTCTTGGGAGTATTCGTAATCCAGTTGTTGACCATACTCTGGGTCCATCCAGTTGTTGATCCATTTACTTTGAATCCCAATCCGCCATGTTAGCCATATCAAACATTTTCTTTTGACTCTGTACAATGTATGCGTACGTCAGTTCTGGTTACCAGGTCCCTGTGTTTGGCCTGATGTATTGTTATTGCTGTTTGAAGGCAGGTTGTTGATAATTATAGTCGGAATATTAGAGCTACTAGACGACGACGAGGATTGGGATTGTTTCTGCTGTTGCTGTTGGTTCTGTTGATTCGTTTCTGTCTGCCGATATTGTGTTTGTAATATGGGTCGACATCGGGGGGTTTTCCTCGCTACGGTCGTTCCACTCTACTATATTCTTTTAAAGGTACTGAGAGAAGAGGATCGAAAAGAACGAGAAGAGAGGGAGAAGCTGCGATGACATCCTATATAGGGAATGCCATGATTCGTCTATGAGAATATAGGCAAGTTATCGATTATTTGAACAGACTCGAATTAAAGAATTGAGTGCCAAAGTCAGATACGATGGTCATCCATCCAACTATCTATCCGTCTCTTGAATGCAGGAATTTTGTCAAAGTGTGCTAAGAAGATATGATCTAGTGAAAATGGTTCATTGCAATACGGGTATGGACACATGTCGTGATCGGCAAATAAGTGAGTAGAGAATTCTCCTAGGTTCTTGGAAACATAATCACAGTTGGGCTTGTTACAATAAATAGTTACGACTCGGTTCTCATATGTTGGATACTTTGATTTGTTTATCTGGTCTCGTTGTCGATTGTTGAGAGCTGTCATATACGTTGTACTATTTGTGATGGATGCTATTAGCTCTGCCGGTCTTACTATTTAGGGATTATGAATTACAACTCATTTGAGTTGCAATATTCTATTTGCGACGGATGTTATTATCTCTGCCGGTGTTCAAGGTATTTAGGAATGGAAGCCACGTTGCTGTTAATTCAAACCCGTTGAACTCAGATAGGATCAAATTTCGTGTCTTTCTCATTCTTTGAGATAGCTGTGAAGCCTATGAAGATTGTGAAGCCTTCTGCCTACTCTTTTTGATACTTCCACTCGTGAATCACTGCTTTTATGTTCATAGAATTGTTAGGTCTCTTCTGTAGAGCCTTCGCCCCCTTCACACACTACACATCCCTTGGTATCTAATGTATGCCAATAGAAAAATCCTTACCGTTTTGGAATAGAAACGAAAGTAGGTGGCTACATACGAACACTGACGTTACGTTTATAATTTGATAAACGTCAGGACCGTTATAATGTGACTGCTAGAGTAAATAACAGCAAAGCAATACGGCTTATCCTCGCATTGTAATAAATTCTTCGGAAATTGTAGCACGAGCTAACTGTAGTCTTAAGTCACCCATATAAAACCCTGCTATTTCTAATGTGTCCTTTAGTTTGTTAAGTAACAGATTCTTATATTTTTCTAGGTTTAGATTCTCTGGCTTAACAGAATAACTTTTTTTTCTTTTTCCAACATTGTTTACTTTTGACATATACTTCTGTAGATGTCTCATACCAATATACTAAGTCACCTTTGTCCTTCTCAAGTAATTTTGCAAGCTCTACAATTCTTGGATGACTTTTATATTCATCAGGATATTTCTTTAGGCGTTGCGTGAATTTCAGTTCTTCTGCACGGTTGATCTGACCACCGTCCAATTCCTGAAAGGCTTCTTTAATCATTTTGGGTATTACCTCAAACCTGGTCTCTGGGTGCTTGCCTATTTCAACTACAATTTTCTTAAACGATCTCCGAACCCACAACGGATTGGAATCACTTAAGCCGTCAAGACCCTTTACTACAGGTTCATCCTTTTCATTGCCTGTCCATGCAACGTATCTATTCTTTTTAAGATAGAAGATGGAGTTGAGAAATACAGTTTTTAATTCAACGACGACACCGAGTTTATGTTTGCAGGTCTGGATAAAGTCATGTACTTTCGTCAAATCCATTCCTGCAGCAGCATCTTTGAAAAATGCTGAATCACTAAAGCCGAACACCACGTTAAAGTTGAAAGGTTCATTTTGTGCCAGCGACTCCATCTGTTTATGAACAAGTCTACCTTCAGCTGTGATGCATTCAGCAACCTGATAATTAGAAAATTCAAAATACTGATTGGCGAATAAACCAAAACCTGCATTAGCAAACAACTTAGCACCCAGTTGATGCGTCTGATATTCTTCTATCATCTTTGAATCAGAATCAGGTTTTTCTTTTTCTTCTTTTAACAAATCAAATATTTGTTACGATCCGATAGTGTTTGTTCTAGTACTCTGGGAAATGCACCTTTTCTTCTCTGGCATACCCAATATCTCTCTACTTTACGAGGAATATTGTTTTCTTGGAGCTGTTCATTTATTGTGTCAATAGTCATCTGTTTGACTCGTGCACTTTCATTACCGTTGCAGCAATTACAGTTTAAAGTGTCAAATGAAAAATTGTTATTTATCACGATATTGGGATATTGACCTTTTACATCAAGTTCATAGATTTTTGTGCCCGTGAAAAATCCCTTTGTAGGAGAAGTGTGGTGTCCGCCGCCTATCGGTTGTTTTTCTAATTTATAGTTCGGAGTATAAAAAACTGTACATTCTCCAGATTCCAACATATTCCCAACATATTCCTGTATCTGTTTGCATACCATGTACTGATTTCAGTATGACAAACCAAATAATAATCCATTCGTTCTTATTTAGTAAATGTTTCAGCTAACTATAAGAATACGTTCAAACATCTTTTTCCTTACACTAGTCTTTCTTCTGATGTTGTGAATAAACTGGAATGTCTTTGTATAAGTCTGGAGATTGTGTTT
>JBAVTY010000262.1:0-4329 GCA_049696495.1 Candidatus Nitrosopolaris sp. | reverse complement strand
ACTCAGGGGGATCTTGTCTTCAAAGATTCTCGTCTTTTCCTGTGGAATAATAGAGGGAATATTAACATGTGGTTTTAGTTGAAGTTGAACTTGCAGGTGCAGTAATTTGTATTTGATTCAATTCCCTAAGTCCTGTTTTGTTACTGTAATTTCCATAGTTAATGAAATTCACAGCATGACGTGTTGCTGTCATTTTTAAATGCATACTGACTGCACGCATCGATTTAAACCGTTTGTTACAATTAATACATACAGCTTCAATAATACTTGCTTTATCAGAATTTATCTGTATTCTTACAGTCTGATCTTCCTTCACATGATAGTTGATTCATCATAAGTAACACCACTCTAACACTCACTGCTTAGTAAGGGGGCTCAATAAGCCTTGTGAAGACGTTGTATACTTTGTGACACAACGTAGCACAGATTACCAATATAATGAAATATTCGCGTACGGCTCTAGAGTGGCTGGATAAATGTGCCTTGATTAGGCGTTGCAAGGATATTGGATTATCACCAGAAAATATTTCTTTTTATTTGGTAGATTTGCTCGAACCTTCTAAAACTGTGTCGCTTTCAAAGATACCAGATTACGTCAAGGAAAAGACGAATGAGAAACGAAAACTAGAGGAGGATACAGAAAAGCTAAAAGTGCAGATCGAGACAGTCCAGGTACAAAAATCCGACGCAGAGTCTCTTCGCGATATAGCACTGCAAGGTGAAAGAATGACAAGTTCTGAACTAAAACGCTATTCCAACTTGACGGCAGAATTCAGAAAGTATGTGATACCAATCGATGATATTTCTAAGTTTGCAAAATTAGTTAAGAACCTTAAAACCCATTTTGTATACGAAATGTCGCATTATTTCGGTTACTTGACGCCGAATAGAAGATCCCTCTGAGAATTTAATTCCCTGAAGATATTTCTAGTAAAAGTCTTGCTACTCAACAAAAAACAAGCATCAAATAAGAGGATATACATAAGCATATTATGCGAGCCCTCCTTGTTCCGCCCATAATGTCTGACCCAAGGAATTAACGATAATCATATCATATGCTACTCCATTACGTGATACGTTAACAGACTTATTGAATTCTAGCGACTAGGCTAGTATGAACAATACATTCGATCAAGCTAAATCATTGTTGTCAGTACAAAGTAACCAAATATCGTTCCTTAGCCGGTTCTTTTTCAATTCCTTACAGTATGCCCAAGTTCTCCTCTCTGGAATTCACTTAGATGTCTTCTTAGATCCACCTGGACTACAAGTTGTTTCTACACCTTTCAGGGTACTCGGTGTGTGTATGATGCAGGGATCCATAGATATTCGGAGGTTCGACGGTTAATTCTATTTCAATGCAAAAAATTAAAAATGAATGTTCAATATAACGAGCGAATACATCCTATTTAGAAATCATCATTTAATGTGGGTATAGCCATCAGAAATCGGCATCGCAGTAAGAAAGTTTTCCGTAGCTTCTAGGGTCCGGTCTCGTAGTCCCGTTGCCTTTCTTTCGCTGCGCGGAGTCCTAAGAACAGAATTAGCAAGGAGAGAAAATTATCCTACGCATATTGTAATCTATTCTAACCCGACCCCTCAGCAGGCAGTTGTTATATCGTCATGATGGTAACACCGTCATGGTGGTTAGGAAGGAGGCTGAATTTCCCTTACACTAAAGTATTTCACATCCATATCGTCAATGTTATCCCACCTAAATATTGCAATTAGACCTCCCCATGTTATTATCTGCGTATCAGCACGGCATTGCATTCCTTCGAAAGGTGTGTCTGAGGAAGTCTAACGTGACCAAATTATTTAAAGTCCTTGCTCATTTACATACGTATGGAATGGATTTCCGACAGGTATGATTGCACTGACCCAGAGGTTAGAAACGATTTTGTGCCTGAGATGGGGTATAGTGTTGGCGGCTGCATATCGATGTTACGTAAAAGCTGGAAAGCCTACAAGGCCGCTCGTCGAGAAGGTTGTGCGGACCTATGCTTGGGGTTTGAGTATCGCATCAATTCTATACAAGCGGCCTTAGGAATCGAAGAATGCAGCTTTGGTTGATTTATCTTTCAGTTTGGTTTAGGCTCTACAGTTCGGGAAAAACATTTCCTTAATCAAAGCATGGAAAATAGAATCATTATTTGACCGATGATAGTTGACTTAACGACAAACAGTGCGTCTTATACAGGGAATAGGGTTTGTCCACTATTTAGGCATTTTGTCCTCAGTAGTTGACAATGATCCTCATTTTTCCATCCACGTTATACAAATGATTTTCCTCCGATTTGGTTTTTGCATTCATTGGTTTACGTTGCGTTCTTGTTTGATATAGTGCATTCGTCGAATATATGACATTATACTTATAGTCGAAGAATGTAGGTATAGATACAATGAATTCAAAGACAACGATTGCATTCAGCACTATGGCCATCGCAGCAGTAGCATTACTGTTTACCTCAGGGCCTACAGTTGGAAACCAACAAGCACAAGCGTACGTCCACCACTTCGGCTTCCACCACTTCGGCTTCCACCACCACTCCTACGGACACTACAGACGCTAGAACAACAGAACATCAAAAAGAATGAAAATATCATTCAATCCATTTTTTATTTTTTATGAATCCATATTTTCTATGATGTATCTGCGGCAACAATCCCGAAATAAAATAATCAAGTTTTTTTTCAATAGATTATATCCAGACTCACAACGACTTCATAATCGATAAAAGACATCTATCAATCTAATAGTTTTATTCTCTTTAAAAGATAAAGCAACACCCAAGCCTAATGAATATTTCAAACTTTGAATATATCGACAAATTCTGCTTTATTTTTAGCAGTTGCCATGAAGCATCTCAAATATACTATAGCTGAAGTTGAGAAACGTACGAAAAAATGACAAGAATAGCCATAACAGCACTTTACTATTCGTAATGGCAGCACTTGCAAGTGTATTAGTTAGGAAGCGGACACTTCGCATTGGCTTATAACGTTAACAACAATAACAATGCAGGTATTAACATACCAACAGATACGGATCAAAAACAGGTATGTAAGACTACTGGTGAAAATTCTCCAATTATAGGGGGTACAGTGGGCTTCCACAATGGGAGCAGGTGCGGGGCCAGGCTCATGCACTGCCGGCTCGAACACGATATCTCAAAGCGGTCGCGACACTACTCCTGCTACACAGGCAGCGGCTACGAAGACTGCTACTCCGTCGCCAACGACAGAATTTCTAACATTTGTAGAATGCTCTGGAACCAATGGGAACCTGCACAGTACATGACTCTGGCATAACAGACATAAACTGTAACGTGGCTAATCCAGCAATTTCTGGCGGCGATAATGTTGGTGATTGTTTAACTAATAACGGCGTTCACTTAACGTGCGTGATCCCTCCCCAACCTGGTGTCTTTCCGTGCACGCGTCAGTGAACGACAACGTGGGAGCCGTACGATATTGTTAAATCCAGGACAGAAAGTGGAAATCACCTTACCCAATCCGATAGTCAAACAAGCGGACAAAGTGCGCGTATATACGCTACACTCGAATGAAGATGGAGAGACGCTTGAGGGGTTTTACAACAGGATAAATCTTGACAGAAGAAGGCGCAAGATACTTGAAGATACAAAGAAAAAAAATGACGTTACAAGGCAAATGTAAATATGATTAAAATATTAGAGAACATCGGCATGCAGGTATTCTATAACAATTTTACCAAAAATGAATTCGAATAATGCACTAGAAGAAGAATTAGCAATCGTTATATTGAAATTGCTCATATAAGATGAGTATATATGGATCTTCCATAGGCCGCTCAGATTAAAGATCGTGATGGTACTAAGTTCGGCTTCATTTATTATGCAAGTTATCAGTTTTTTTTGGTTAATGTCAATACTCGCGGTTGAATGGTAATTCCTGACCACCAATAATTTGAGAAGGAACGCCTTAAACCTGTATAAAAGACATCCCCCATGGATATTTTCACTATCTAGAAAATCCAGATAATTTTACAGCATCGTAAGATTAAGCATTTGAAATCGTTGGAAATTGGGATATAGTTTTTACGCGGTTCTGAGATCATGAGTTCGTTGTGGGTGCCAGAAAAATCTCGATCCCGAGTCATAGGGGGTAGCTACCTGTGGTACTTACATAGATAGGTGACACTTTCAAATACCCACATAGGCGACACTTTTCTGCTTGGTATTATTTCTATCATGCGATCTATTGAATGTTTGTAGAAACATTTCAGATGGTGTTAGTCCATTTATACCTCCATGTTCCCTTTTGTCGTTGTATGCCTTAACAAACATG
>JBAVTY010000261.1:0-2685 GCA_049696495.1 Candidatus Nitrosopolaris sp. | reverse complement strand
ATGTCGGTGCTGGTAGACCATTCAAACTGTGAAACTCAGAGAAAGATTCTTGATGCTTCTAGTGTATTACAGACTGTACATTACCTTTACATTATCGGGATTTCTTTTTGATCTTGACCAGAGCAATGTTTGTAGGGATATATACATGTTAGAACCACTTGTCAAACGGCGTATCCCACTGCCGAAGAAATTGTATAAACGTGCTAGAAAGCTTAGACCTATAGACGAAGTTGAACAGTACTTTCCTAGTTTCAAGGCTTTCATAGATTCTGCTGAACAAGAGATTCCACGGAAGTTGAACAGTACCTTCCTAGTTTCAAGGCCTGAAATGGTCCAAAGTATATAAAGCAGCACATAAGGAAACTATAAACTATTTTATTTCTTATATTCTAATATAATAGTTCTCTTAATGGTGCATTCCCATTCATTCCACTAACGATCCAACTCAGTTTTCGTATTTTGTAGATACGTGTGAAAAAATACGAGCAACTTCTAGCAGAAATATGAAAATAAATATCCTTTCTGAATATCTTTTTTCCTTAAATGATGAATCATTACCTGCTGCTGTTCTTTTCTTTGGTGGTAGAATATTTCCACAAGGTTCAAAATTTGTGATGAACATAGGATACAGTACAATAATACAAGTACTTTCCGAAATAGCTACTCTAGATCCAAATCAAATTCAGAAGATCTACTTAGAACATGGAGATATAGGTGCATTATCTGAATATGCGGTATCGAAAAAGAAGGTGGTTTCACTTTTCCAACAACAACCTTTGACTTTATTATGGATATATGATCGATTTAAGGAAATTGCAGACACTATAGGATCTGGTTCTGGTAAGGATAAGAAAAATATCTTGAAAGGACTACTTATTGACAGCTCATCACTTGAAGCAAAATATTTGATAAAAATCATAAACGGAGAAATGAGGATAGGTTTGACAGAAGGTCTGGTTGAAATTGCAATATCAAAAGTATTTCGACAAGATCTTAAACACCTTAGAGACTCTATGCTCGTTTCAGGAGATATTTCCAATGTAGTATTGTTGGCCAAGAGAAACCTACTACATTCTGCGCTAATCAAACCACTTACACCTATAAGCTACATGTTGGCAGACGTGATGTTTACCGCAGAAGAGATAATCAACTATTATCAAAAACCTTTGATTTGTGAATCCAAATATGACGGTATACGAGCACAAATGCATAAGTGTGAACAAATTAGACTATTTTCTCGTAATCTTTCTGATATTACAAATGCATTTCCTGAATTAGCTAATGCTGCAGTGAATGTGAAACTGCCGTCATCAACATCATTGTCAGATATAGATTTTATTTTGGATGGAGAAGTGATTGCTTTTCAAAATGGCAAACCACTTCATTTCCAAGAACTCCAAAAAAGAATTCACAAAAAGAATCTGACAGAACAAATCATCACAGAAACCCCGCTTGTATATGTAGTATTTGATATCATGTATTTCAATGGAGAAAGCCTAATTAAAAAGCCAATTAAAGAAAGAAAAGAAATTCTATCAAGTATATCTTTTAAAGAACCTATCATTAACTCAATATACAAGTTTGTAAACTCAGAGGAAGAAATTATTGCATTGTTTGAAAAAAGCAGAGATATTGGTCATGAAGGAGTGGTACTAAAAGATCCAGATTCTCAATATCATCCTGGAAAACGAGGCAGATACTGGGTAAAGCTTAAAAAGGAATTAGAGACAATCGATGCAGTTGTCGTAATTGCGGAATATGGGCATGGAAAGCGGGCAGGCGTGTTATCTGATTATACATTTGCAGTAAGAGAGGATGATAGCAATAACAATAATAGCGTTAGTCAATTAAGAACAATCGGTAAGGCATATTCTGGATTAACTGATGATGAGATACATCAAATGACAAAAAGATTAAAAAAAATTATGTTAAAAGATGAGGGCATCAGAATAATAGTAAAGCCAGAAATAGTTCTAGAGGTTGCGTTTGACAGTATCCAAAAAAGCAATAGACATGATAGTGGTTTTGCATTGCGTTTTCCAAGGATAAAGAATATACGTGAAGACAAAAATGCGTCAGATATAGATTCACTCCAAAAAGTCAAACAAATCTACGAAAAACAGACCTATATAATGAGTAAAATAGGTAGACATGGCGACACAATCGTCTGATGATAAATTTCTGTCAAAACAGTTAACACATATTTTATAATCCGGCCGCAGCGGGCAGCCTCGAGTGCGTGGTGGTTTAGCCGTAGCCTCAGGTACCAGATGGATGTATTTCAAAGGTAAAGCGTTTTCGCGACTCGGTCAGGGATTCCATCCGCCCAAGTACCCAAGTACCCAACTCAAAAAAACTATCAACAATTGACCTTGCTATCAACACCTAGCGTGTGTTAGAAAGACGTTAAACTCCAAATAAAGATGTTATCCACTGAGCGGATCTAGATCAGTTTCATGTATCAACTTTCAATTTTTATGGTTCAACCAGATGTATTATCTCGCTATGGATTTTTACATTATCATTCTTTGTATCTCTAGCATTTCCCAAAACGCGGTTTTTTTAATATCCCATCATCATGATGGAAAGGCATTTTCAACGACCATCTTAAGTGCATGGATGGTCATTTTCTGATTTAGGGTAAAGGGGTTGCTATTTGAGGAGGAGGGTTATTTGCTGTAACGA
>JBAVTY010000260.1:0-2503 GCA_049696495.1 Candidatus Nitrosopolaris sp. | reverse complement strand
TATGGGGATGAACTTCTCAAGAGCAAATAAGTATATGCATCTGACGGTGTCTATATTTTAGAAATCACAAAATTTAATATTTCCTAAACTGTCGACAAAAAAAATTATTGTTGGTGGAGGAACTGTTGCTGTTGGACTGTGACGTATGAATTCCAAGCTTTTGCGGCGCTGGTATTAAATTCTGTCACGGACTCAATTGTTCGATTAAGGGTTCTGAAGTTTTCTGCTGCTGCATTTATCGCATTGACTGTCAGTTGGTTGTTGATACGAACTGCACTGACTATGTTCTCGGTGATTTTGTTTGATTGCTTTACAAACTCATCTGTGTAATGTGGTGTTACTATAGGAAAGTTCCAGTTACTTGCTAACATCTTTTGAGCTGAAACGATATTCTGGATAGTATTCTTTGCTGCGGCTACATAGTCAAGTTGTAAATTAGAGACTGATTGCGTATATTGTGGTTGAGCTTTTGAAAACTCGTCTACTATTCTAATGTAGTTTTGCTTTACTATATCATATAGGTTAGCTGCTTCAGTTGACCTAGTTGCAGTGGTTATGTCGTCTTTAGATTTATTGTCTACCATTTAATATCACTATATCATTATTAGCATGCGCCTCATATATATGTTGGTATTTAATGGGTCTAAATACCATGTAAAACCATGTACTGTCGAAAGTCGGTCGGTTCATGTCGTCAAGTGCGAGAATGATGAAGCAAAAATACCGGGAGAAATGTCGTTATGTTTCAGGCTCCATTGTTGTTCATCATCTCCTGGTAGTGTGCTTCTACTGCTGCAATCGTATCCTGTTCCTCCGAAACCCGGCATGATTGCAGTGATCCATGCCGAGCGTAAGTGAACTGCTTAACGAAAAGAGGTGTGTTTTACAAGGAATGAGCATTTCGCAATATTTCCTGAAGATCTAATTGCAAGAATCATTAACTTTAGTACTAAGAAAGAGGATTGGGTTCTAGATCCTTTTGTCGGCAGAGGAACAACTGGGATAGTGTGTACATATATGAAAAGGAATTTCTGCGGTATTGATTTATATTCTGAAAATGTCTCCAAAGCTCAAGAAAACATTAGATCTGCATCGAAGGGGAAAATCCCTTTAAAGATTAACAATCACATAGAGAGTGTATCTGATGTCACTCCACTAGAGGCATATATTGATACTCAACAGAGTTAAGTCGCACCATCGCCAACCTACGAAAAAAGACCATAAGCGATTGTATTATTTGTATCAATTAGTAGGTTTATTCATATCGATATGGACAAAGCACATAACTAGAGAAGTAAGAAAAAACCGAATACCGATGGAGGATTTACCAGCGTTCGTAAAGACTATCAATGGCGGATATGGCCCGAACATCTAAACATATATAATCGTAGAAAAAAGGTGGTTGGTACGAACAAAGTCGTACAAGATACTTTAACGGCCAATTTATTGCCACAACCATTCATCAGTCATCGGTGTATAATTTAGTCGAATAGAGTATGAACTGCTACCAGGTTCTGAGTATGGGATAGGATATAAGTTATTGGTGTTATCGTACCTTATCAATCCCTGGTTCATATACGCCTGTGGCAGAGATGACTCGTACCTGCTTAAAGTTCCCTGAAATTCATCCAATCTCCTATTCAAGTTTAATAGGTAATTAGTAGACTTTGTCTTTTGAGCCTCTAGCATTTCTATGTCGTTTCTAAGATATTCTACTTTCCATTGCAAATGTTTTAATTGGTGGTCGTTGGCAAGTTCCAACACGTTTATTATTTCCTGTTCTTCCATCCCTCGATCATTTAGTATTTTGTGTAATCTCAAGAAGTAGGGAAGGTAGTCTTTGATTTGGTCGTAGGCCTCGGCTAGCTTATACATATTGTTCAGTTCCCAAAATTGTTGGTATATTGATCGTACCTGATCAGCTGGAAGATCTAATGCTATGACTGCATCTACAGGGTCATTCCCTTCCGAAAACAATTTGAAGGCTTGTGACTGTTTAGACTTCGGTTCTGTATCAACTTCCTCATCCGTGGCATATCCATTTTCTCTTTCTGCTTCCGACTTCAATCTCTTTGTTATAGCGCCTATGTCTCGAAAGGACATATGCATTAGTTTAGCAATTTCCCTGATTGATTTATTTTCTTTATAAAGCTGAATCACATACTGTGCTTTCTCTTCTCTGCTCATACCCAGTAGCCAAGCCAAGGTTTACCTCATCTATTACAATAGATAAAGTTCCTAATAGCTTTTTACCCTGTTTCTTGCTGATACCATTTTGTTCCCCCACTGTTGTCTCTTTTGCTTCATCTGTCGTATCTGCTGGAATACTTGTACAGTTCTTGGGCACTAATAGTCGCGGATGTTGTAAAATATTATCCATTCGATCTGAAATGGACAATTTTTTTATTTCTTCATACGATTCTTGATTTCCGTTCGTTGTAGGAAGATCAACGAGTGGGCAATAGATTTTCTGGCGTTTATCTAATACAGAATCCTCTTCGTC
>JBAVTY010000259.1:0-1823 GCA_049696495.1 Candidatus Nitrosopolaris sp. | reverse complement strand
AGGCGCTCGTTTGCTTCCTTAACCTGTTTATATAGTTCAGTCAGTACCCACAGATTTTCAAATATTGCAACATATGATAAGACACCTGCTTTGCTATTAGAGTATGTTGATAATCCTATTGCTTCATCAAAAGTTGTTGTTGAATCGTCTCTTAACTCCATTACTAGTGAAACCTTTCTATCAACTACTAGGATTGTAGCCATTGTCCCAGACGTTTGCTCAGTATATCTAACATTTATATCAGCATTATAAATGGGCCTTTGTCCTAGTTCTCCTTTCATAAGCTTGATTCTGTCTTCAACTTCTTTATTGTAGGGAACCAAAATTCTTACCTTTGCTGCACGTTTTTTTGCTGCCTCTATTGCTAATGGCACTGCTCCCATTTTTTCTTGGCGAATAAGTGCTGTGCTTGAAGGAAATATGAATAATATTTCTTCTTTAGCGTTCTTTACAAGCTCCAAGTATAGTTGTCCTGCTCTAGATGAACTTTGAATGACTTCGATATCTGCCAAGTCAGCACCAGCCTCAATATCCTTTATCCTGTCTACAGCGTTAATTCCATTTTTCCATAACTCCTCAAATATAGAAAGAAAGTGGTACACATAGGCAGGTTCATTACTGAGCAATAGACTTTGAGTCAACCCACCTGCTTCCCTCTTTTCGATCGTTACTGAAATTTCTTTATCCGAAAGAGTAAAGCTTATTGGTGGAGGATTTCTGACATGTTTTATTTGTATACCGGCATCTACAAGGATTCTAGCTAATTTCTTATTAGATTCATCTATAATGGTTATGACTTTAATACCTTTATGTTCTCCTTTCTTTTGGCTGTCCAATAGTTTCTTCTTTGTCTCAAAAAAATGGTAGTAGCTATATTCTATTCCTCCAGTTGTTAGACATGAATATAACTCATTTGAGTCAGCGATTAAACGATGAATTTCTTTGATTATCTGGTGACCATCGTTAATTATTCTTGTATCATAATGGACTATTCCTTCTTCAATCTCTCTTATTTTCTGTTCAGCTGGTATTGCCTTGTCCCAAAAAGTATGAAATACATACTGTTGATGCTCTACTATTTCTTTGACATTACTGAAAATAATTGTATCTGCTGGCTTTATCTTGTCACGTGAAGTTATGGGAGCAAGATATTCACTTTCGCTTATCATAAAATTGCCTTTTATACCATCCAGATGGCGAACTTCATCAACCATGCTCATTATCTCTTTACAATAAGGTAGATTTTCATTTGTGATTTCTGTAAGATATCGTAATTGTACACCTTTTCTTTTTGCTTCTACAAATGACTTTCTTATCGCTTCAGTGCCAATAGCCAATGCTGGTCGGGTTGAGTCCATACATGTATCAATTCTAATTTTTGTTTCGGAGAAAAAACGCAATTCGTTATTTATTACGTTATCAGTTCCGTACAATACCTCTGTTCTCTCTCTAACATTATTATCACGTGCTTCAGCATCTGTCAATCGTTACGTCAGTTGCAATTAGTAGGGTAACTCATGCATTTAAAGAAATGCATGATGATGTTTGGAATAATTATACGTTTTATTTCAAATTGTGATATTTGACTTAATTATCTATTCCACTAACTATAGAATTAACACTGGCTCTCTTTTCACCGTGGTATTAAGCTTTTAATACACCACAGCTTTAAGCACCACTTCTGCTACAACGCATCGATCCCTGACTGTGGATTTGGTACCAACCGAAATTCTCGATATATTCAAACTTGATTAGAAAGATCACTTCCAATTAAGCACAAACTAATCATTGTACATCTGCATGTGAAGGAGATAGGAACAAAG
>JBAVTY010000258.1:0-2925 GCA_049696495.1 Candidatus Nitrosopolaris sp. | reverse complement strand
CTAGTTCATGGATCCTGCCACGGACTCCTAAATATTGGACTTCATTGAACGAGTGCTGGAGACCTTGTAGGGTGTAAGCAGGGTTTCACGATAACTTGTTTGACGATAATGTCTGCGATGTACCCATGATATCGCAGAATCAAGATTCGGGTATTAGAGACAATGATACTATTAGCGTTATGTCAATAGTGTGCTTCTACTTACCTGATGCCCTATTGCTAAGTGACCTTATCATCGTTATTAATACTTCGACCTCATCAACACTCAATTTTTCAACCTCATCTATTCTATTCTTTATTAGTATCTTTGTTTCGTCTACGAGCCCGACTGGAGCTTCCTTGATTCTTTTTGCAATCATTCTAGATGAAACCAAGGCAACTAGTGTCCACATTATTCCTATTGCTGCGAACATCAAGAACGATGAGATCACTTTTCCTAACCCGGTAACCGGGTAATATTCTCCATATGCGACAGTTGTGATAGTTTCTATAGCGTACCAGAATGCATTGTCCAAAGATGTTATATTTGCATCCGGACTTTGAGCTTCTACAATGTATGTGCCAACTGCTCCGAAAATAATTGTTATCGCTGCTATACTAGTCAATAAAAATATGTCATTTGCCCTTATATAGCGCACCAAATTGTAAAGACGAGCTAGTCTGAAAAAGGCGATTAGTTTGAAGCTTAGTACCGGATTGTTAGTTATAACCATAGCATCAAGGCCCCCGAACACCACCAATGGTATCATGGCAGGAAATTCGTACCAATGACTTATTACATATCTTAGCTTATGCGGAGATGCTCTGATTCTGAAATAAAAATCGATTGCCAAAAAGGTGGTTACCACAAAGTCAAAAATGTATATTAACTGTAATTGGTGGCCATTAAATGGATGTACAAAAGTAAGAAGAATTATTATTAAAGAGATGTTGGTGAATGCAGCGATCAGTATATTCCAATATTCTTTATGTCTAGTTAGGCGTATGTACATTCGATCTTTAGATGGGCTGAATCTGTCCATAAGATCCATTTAGCAGAGTAATATAACAACCTAATTGCCAAGGGGAATAACACGCTGAAATACGCTTTCGCGAACATACTGTAGAAACATTTCAGATGGTATTGGTCATTTCTTTTTGCTCCCTGTGGTTCACCACATTTCTCGGGTAAAATTGTTAGAAATTAATTCAAAGGGAGGTGGCATATCGGTACATTTTCAGAATAATGATGCAGCCCAGTCTTCTAATGCCATGCTTTTAGCATTCCATTCATTAAAGCAAGCTTACTAAGGCTCTTCGCCAAACCACGTCGGTGCGGCCACAGACCTTGACTCTGGATGCAGGAATTCTTCTGGTTTGCAGGTTCGATCCAACACCAGAATAGAAGGAAATTAATCATAGCACCAGATTTGTTTTCAAATAGCTTTTTAGATGTACGCGATCAGCTAGAATTAATGAAAAGACGAAAAGATAAGGTTAACCTCCATTCTAATAATAAGAATAAGAAGGTATTCATTATCGGTCTTGTTATAGCAGCAGTTGTAATTTCTGGCATTTTAGCTGTAGTCTTGCCTTCTGTTGTTAATCATAATGTGAATAATAACAATGGCCAAGCCGCAAAATCCTTACTCATTAAAGAAATTTCAAGTCCTACATATCCACTTGCTCCTGTTCTTGGTAATAGTAAAGCTAAGGTAACAATGGTTGAATTTGGAGACTATCAATGCCATTTTTGTGCAGCATTTCAAAGAAACACTAAAGATAGCATACTACAAAACTTTGTGAATACAGGACAGGTAAGATTTTTGTTCAAAGACTTTACAATTAATGATGAACCAGGAGATAAAGCGTCTACACTAGCTGCAGAAGCATCATACTGTGCTGCAAATCAAGGAAAGTATTGGCCGTATCATGATGAAATATATAAAAATTGAAAGGGCGAATATGCAGCTTGGGTTACTAAAGATATTCTTAAACAATTTGCCAGTAATGTAAAGATTCCAAATATCAAGAAATTTTCCGAGTGCTTAGATTCTCAGAACCATTCAAATATTGTAGAACAAAATGACAATCTTGCAAATAGTATTGGGCTACAGGCTACTCCCAACTTTATTCTCTTATCAACAGCGAAATCACAGCAAGAACCCTTACTTATAGATGGTGCTCAACCCTACTCTGTATTTCAACAGGCTATTGCAAAGGTTAAATCATCTACATAATATGTGAACTATGGCTACCGATTTTAATAAATACATTCCATTGAGCTTGAGACGAGAAGAATATACAAAAGAAGCACAATTCCTTCGATCATAAAATTGCTGTGTTTGCTTCGTTGATGTAGTGAATTCTACAAGGGTTACCTCTAGTATTTATAATCCAGAGAAAATCAGAAAATACTAATGCGGTCAATATAGTTTACCGCTCAAATACTTCTCAGGCAAACATAACTGTTAATTCCATCACAGGGACGGAGATCATTCGAAGAATGTCTTTTGCCGGACTAGCAGTATTGTGATTTTCAGATTTAATTTATTTCTCTAAAGTACATATCAACAGCTATATGTATCTGATAAGCACAAACTTGAGATGGAATTAATCAACTGTGTTTACACAACTTGAACTGTGACTCATTTATCGAGCTGCTTTAGTATACTATCTATTACCTTCACATGTTCAATATCCACTTCTGTTGTCACTAAGAGGAGATGGTCAGGATCCAAACTAAATGTTATGCGTTTAATCTTTTCAGACTCTGCCATAGAATATTTTACCCTGCCTATCTTGTGGGAAAGAGAATTTCGTAATACCCATCTAGCCATTGCTTGAAGGTTTGATATTTTAGTCTCTTCCGGAGTTAGTAGATTCTTTATCCCTTCACGTTGACCGCCAAATCTGATTTCGCCTGTTTCATCGCAGACGCCAGCAA
>JBAVTY010000257.1:0-1933 GCA_049696495.1 Candidatus Nitrosopolaris sp. | reverse complement strand
CTTTTTCAAAATCTGCTGCAAATTGACTCTTTGGATTATATGCGATAACCAACTCATCAGATGCAAAACCAATATACCATTTTGCTAATGAAGGATTATTGTCAATAAGCTTAGTTATTGGCTTTTCTCCTACACTTATAAAAACATCTGGAAACCTTTGTCCATCTATAATCATAGTGGCATCCTGAATTGAGCCATGTCCTTCACCTCTATAGTCATATCCCAAATGACTGAAAGCAGGACCTATCTTAGTTTCCATAATCGATATTAGTGAACCTGCATAGATAACATTTACGTCTCCTCCTTCTGTCGTTGTTGTTGATATTCCTTGACCATTGACCGTTTGGTTTTCCTGTCCTAAAGAAGAATTAGACAAGAAAACTAGTAAGAGGCTTAGAATCAATAGTGCGGTAGTAGGAGTTACAGTTGTTCGACCGTTCTGCAAGATAAGTATCAATCATCCCGTGTAGCTTAATTTCCTTTTCGTCAAATGCCTACGTCTATTGACTTGCTTTGTCTCGGGGGCCGTTCTCTGGATGTTAGGTTTGGTTTCGAACGTAAGTCACTTTCGTCTTATAGAAATTATAAAATATTTTCCAATTGCAGTCCATAAGGCATAATTATTGGTCTACTAATTTAGGAATAGTTTGGCATAAGAAATTGGCAGGAATTCTATTAACATAAATGTCGTCTGCATTCAGACCATGAGCTTGAGTGGCATGTTCAGCGCCGTTTTTTAGTATATCCTCTTCTGTCTCGCCTTCGATAATATAATCACAGTTCAGTCCAGTTTCACGGCATGCTAATGTTAACATGTTAACATATAAGGGCGCAACGATATATTATCATTTATCTCTTATCCTCACATCCCAGCCAATAACGAATATGTGTTTCTATGCAAAAGAGGGAACTAAGGTTTTATTTATGATTTCTTATAAGCAATATAGTCGGTATGTGAACGAGTGATGAAAATCCTTTCTGTCAATGTGGGACTTCCGCGCGAGGTGCTCTTTGGAGAAGAGATCGTTACGACAGGAATTTTTAAGGAACCAGTAGAAGGACGCGTCAAGCTACGAAAGCTGAACCTAGATGGAGACAAACAGGCTGATTTGACCGTGCATGGAGGAGAAGACAAGGCGTGCATATCCCAAAGAGCACTACGAATACTGGCAGCGTGAATTACCTAATATAGCTCTTCCTTGGGGGATGTTTGGCGAAAATTTTACCACGGAAGGGTTGAACGAAGATGTGATTAATATTGGCGATCATTTTCGTATTGGCTCAGCCGAGGTAGTAGCGACACAACCACGAATGCCATGCTATAAGCTAGGAGTCAAGTTTGGACGCATGGGTGTAGTTCGACGATTTTTGGCTAGCGGTCGTCCTGGAATTTACTTTAAGGTATTACAGGAAGGCGAAGTGGAGGCTGGCGAAACAATAGAACTTATCAGTAAAGACGAAAACAATATCACGGTTAAAGACATTGTTCGATTATATGTAAAGGATAACAAGGATATTGAATCGATGCAACGTGTGATAAGAGTGAGGGCCTTGCCTATTGGTTAGAGAACTCATTTTCGCGAACAGATAGAACAACTTACAAAGTAGATAAATAATTTGAAGGCGTAAAGTTGATCATGGCTCGTTCGCAAAATAAACTAATTGATGGTTTCGCTAGAATTGCCATAAAGTTAAGGATCTCGATTACAGACAGATGCAATATGCGATGTGTATATTGTATGCCAACTAATAATAATGAGTGGTTTGAACAAAACGACATTTTAGCTTATTCGAGTATTTGCGTTTTCATGCGCAAATCTCACTTCAACCTTTGATATCCCACGATCTCCTGCAAAGGCTATTCCTGCAACCGGCACCCTTTGACCAGGTATGATATTTATATTCTCTAACTCTAAATTTCTAAATCTATCTC
>JBAVTY010000256.1:0-5719 GCA_049696495.1 Candidatus Nitrosopolaris sp. | reverse complement strand
TAGACCTTGTGCGTTCCCATGTTTCTAATAATTTTACGACGTCGTCTTTAACATCAGGACCGAAATCCTTCACTGCATTTTCAATTATCTTCTTGCGACCGCTTGGGAGATCTTTGGGTTTAAAAACGGCCCCCATACACTCTCATTACGTTAAGATTAGCTTAAGACTAATAAAAAGTTAATCAAGTGTCAAATGTTGGGTTGTTACCCTACATAACCGCTAAAAGATGCTTCTTCGAAGCTTTTGCTGGTAGAGCCACTAAGAATTTGCTTGGTAGAAACCGACTCGTTCATGAGTTGCTGAAGTTAATATTTTGAAAGGCTCACGGTGCTTAGGATTTGGAGAATAGGTTTAGAAAGAGACGTAACTGCGCATCGATCTTCCTGCGATGCCTGGACATGACACAAGGAATTTTTGTTTTTCAACTTCCTAGGACAAAACATAATATAATTTGCCAACCATATACTCACCAGTAATGGCAGAGAGCGATACGTTGACCCGATGGGAGCTAAGGATATTGAGTTCGATCAGGAAGGAAGCCAAATCGGAAAAGAAGATTGCTAAAGACATTCAACTTAATACATTGACAACTTCACAATTGATTACTGGACTCATTTCCAAAAGTTACATAGAAAGGACCATAAGCAAGGCCAGGATAAGACGCTATTCATACATAGAAAAGTTTGCCGTAACACAGGAGGGCCTATCCATGCTAGAGGAATTTACCAGACTGAATAGTCCATTGAATCAGTTAGCAGAGTTCATAAGACAAGAGTCCTATGAACTTCCGTTAAAAATGACTATAGGTGCTGTGAGGATCGCATACAGGTTAGTAAAATTCGTCTTAAAACCATAGAACGGTCAACATTATTAAAAGACTCCCACTATCCAGGTCAACATTATTAAAAGACGTCCCCTAAGGGTTCAAGTATTTTGCTCGTTTCTTACGTTCAATACTTACGAACAATTTAGTAAGAATTACTCCCGCAAGAATGCCACCAATATGTGCGGTGAAGGCAATTGGAAACGCAGTAAAAGAACCAAATATGGCAAATACGATTTGCAATACCAGCCAGTAGTACGCTCTGGTATTTCCAGCAGCAGCTGCTATTCCTAAGACTCCTGAAATTGCTCCTGATGCGCCTATAAGGATCACATGTGCGCTTCCGGATGACTTGTAACTGAGTCCGATACAATAAACCCAGTCCAAGAATTATGATATTTATCGCGATCAGAAATGTCGTTGCTAAAGCGTTCTTGCCAGGTTTACGTACATCTATCGTTAGATTGATCATTTACTTACCCTAATAATAATAACGATGCAGTAACTATTAGAATATGTGTACTATCGAAAAACTTCATTTCAGTCTCAGACAGATACAAGTAGAACCACTGTTGGTGAAAGACAAAGGGGATTTCATTGGTTTTATAGAATATAAGTACATTCAGTGCATTTTACTAACGCAAATGCAGAAAGAGTGAACGAATTGGAATTTGGACTAACCATCGTGCATGATAGTACTGCATTCGAATCAATTTATGCATACGATCATTTTATTCCGTTTTTATAATGACGATACAATTCAAAGTATTTTGAATGTTTTACTATTTTATCAGCAAGCGAAACAATAGAGATAGTACAAATAGTCACCTATAATTCCTATCGTAATCCATCATTAGTAGCAAACATACTGTCGACTTTGGATATCATAAGCAAATAAAGGATAGAATTCGGAATCGCGGGCATGAATATACGGTACATGGATATTATTTTCAATCAATCATATCGAGAATCAAACAATTAGACGAGTCCCTAAAAACACTATGCAAGCCATGTGGAAAGAGGAACGTGCTTGTGTAAGTAAACATTTCGGAATAAAAGAGGCATGCAACCAAAAATTCTAAATTTCGTCCCATTATATATACAAGGCATGTTTTGCTCAAGGTCCTAACAAAGCAATAGACACTGATACAGCCTTTTCCCCGCTTGTCCCCCCTTTACGTGCGCTGCTGAATAATACTGCAATATAACAGAAGTAGAGTGCCAAAACCATATTTCGCTTAGATTGCATCTTCTCCTGTCTTTCTAGTTCTTATGTCTACTGCTATCGGGACATCTAAGACAAATATTTTTCCTCCCAATTCACTACCTAAAGTATTTGTAAGTTTTGATACTAATTGTTCAAGTTGGTGATCCTTAACAACAACTTCTACCTTAGTTCTAGGAACATACTCCGGTTGTGTCTGTGCAGTGCCTCGTCCAACTATAATACGTTCTGATTTTATCCTTCCACTTCCCTCTACAGTATATGCACTCATGCCTCCGCTATTAACATCCTTTAGTATTACATGGGCATCTTCCAACTTTGAATCTGGTATTATTATTTCAATTCTTTTCATGATAACTAAATTTGGAATTGATATAGTAGAATGATTAATATATTGTTTTCTAAAAATAAGGTGTAGTAATTTCATTATTTCTTTATTTATAAGTACTATGTTCTATATTTTATGTAAAATGATATACAAATCAGCCAGAATTGTCTTTTGCGATTCCAATGGTCTTCGAGCACAAGACACATAGTATCCTGTTTAGGTGGCTATGCAAGCACGAGCCGTAGAGATCATTCTAGTAGCTCGATTGGATGGCTACTTCTTGTTCTGAGTCAAGTAATGGGGATGTAACAGCCAAAGGATTTTTTCAGACAAATATTCATGGATAAATAGATTGTAGAAAATCGTCTGATTAAAGTTTCTCTAACAATTATGCGCAATACCTAATAAGACCAAGAATTTTCATTAACCGATATGGACAGCAGTAGCCCAGTCGATCTACAAGAAAGAAGGGCACGTTTTCTTCTAGAATTCGAAAACCCATTTAAATGCGAAAAATGCGGTGAACGATTCAAAAGGAAAAAACACTTGCAAGAACACAAAGACGAGAGTCATTCCTACTAAATTTTTTTAGTACTGACATAACTCGCCACTTCAAATGAATAATTGTGCATATGGCAACTAATTATCAGTATGATGACGAATGACATCTTTTACAAACATATCTCAAATACGAAGCTTAATTTCAGTTTCAAATAAAATGCGAAACGCTGCTACTTGCAATCTCAGGTTATTATCATGGTATGATAAGACCAGCTGGGGAGCAGCGACAACTTAGCTCACAAGCAGCAGTTGTCAAAATTAAAAGGATCTGAATGGTAAACTACTACAGAGTAGGGGATGGTAAACTGCTAAACTACTATACCTAAAATTAATTGCATCTGACGATACGTTTTTCTAAATGGCGTAGAAAATTCTACACAAGTCGACAAATAATATAAAAAACAGTGAATTCTATGCGAGTTATATAAACAGAGAAGAGGCAGAAAAACAAGAAATGGAGAGCTTAACACGCTCGCTTGGTTGAAACAGGCTGCAATACTTGAGCATCTAGCAGCGTTTAGGTGCGATGGTTTTTCATAACCTATTCAGCCGCACGTGAATCCGTTGGTGCAGTTTACAGGTCCAACATGGGATACAACTAAGAACAGCATTATGCCAGCAACGACCGCTAAAACCCCAATCATCAATAGATGTACCCTACATAAGTTCTTCAATGTATGCAATTTCGTATCCATAATGAACTACGGTCAGAAGGTTGACTCGCTTCCTAGAACGATACTCGTTGCAATAGAATTAATAGTAGTTTATAGGAATATTCAAAGAAAACAGAGAAATCAGCTGAATCTTTATGTGAGGTGAAAAACCAACCAGTATTTACATTCACACCTCACCAGCATATGCAAGATGACTGATGGATCCGTTTTGAAATTGGCTTACCGAGATATAATGAAGTCCTTACAATAATAATGACAATCTAAAGTTATCATTGAAAGAACCATCACTAGCGATGGATTAGTTATTTTCCGATAGCTAATGACTAATAGCTTTGCATCGCATTGATGCATTAGTAGCTTGTGTCAGGTCCAGTAATTGTAAACCACTAAACATTGGAGGCAAACTCGTAAGAACATTACTTGAAATGAGATATCCTACTCCAAAACAAGTTTACTTTCAATAGTTAAAGGTGCATCAAATCCTAGCTTCACGAAACCTCACCACCTAGCGTCACTGTAACAAATGGGAGCACTTTATGCAGCAACAGTAGCAACAACTAAGTTCTTAACACCAGTTGTACAATACAAGACATTATCGTTATCTTTGATGTGGAAGGATTTTTTTCTGGGCCAATAAACCAATTCCGAATAGGTATCATTTGCGTAATGCTAGCTATATTCCTGGGTTCACGTTTGGCGTTGAGTTGGAGTGCCAAGGTACCAAATCTGATCGAATCTAGTTTCGCGTTCTTACCCTTTCCTCTTTAAAGCTTTCAGATCATTCTCTTTCAGAAGAAGCAATTCTATTCCAGATTTCATATTAGATCAAATCAATAATTTTATACCTACAAGACCGAGAATTAGCTGATCCATTCCTTTTGTCTGAATAATTTGTAAGAATGGTAATACTTGTCTATATCATGCATTTTCTCCTACATTCATCCTGCTCTCTTTATAATATGATAACCAAATTCTGTCTTTACTGGCTCTTGGGATGTTTCTCCTTTCTTAAGCTTGAACGCTGCTTCTTCAAATTCTTTTACCATCATACCTCTTCCGAATAAGCCTAAATCTCCACCGCGTTTCGCACTTCCCTTATCAATAGATAATTCTCTCGCTAGGTTTGTAAAACCCTCCCCTTTCTTTAATCGTTCAAGTATTGCAATCGCTTCGCTTTGCTTTTTGACAAGTACATGCGAGCATTTAATTTTATCAGCCAATACTATTCCCAGTCCTTTTCTCTGTCATCGATAGAGAGTAGCTTCTGGATACATATTACTATATTGCTACTGCATGAGTTACTATGTCTTCTGTTACCTCATTACAATTATCGAAATAGCAAATATTTGTATGAGTGATCTTCGTATGACATAGGAGCTTCCGCTCCGTCTTTACTGCGTTGGTATTTTACCACGATAGATATTACACATTTTCATAGGTGAACACTTATCACCCGGAGCAATATACCGTAACAATTCCGGTAAAATTTGATATAGCATAGTGTTTCATTTACAGTGCTTGTCATTCTGGTGACGGGTGTCTGTTGCGAGTGGTTCCGCTTACGGCGCTTGTCACCCAAATGTCAATTTCACTAATTATAAAGGCTTTCTTGATGACAGGCATTAGATCATACGCATCACATTTCATAAAACAAATCATCAACATTCGACATGCTACATGTTCGCTAGACATAATGGATAAGAGATGCGTACAATCGCATTCTAATTTTTGTACACTACAGATATATTATTGCCGTCTACCTGCGGTCATGTATCTCAACAACTACCAGAGAGAGTACTGTTTGCCTATAGGAAGTTGCTGGGGCTTTTTAGTCATAAGGTTATTGAAGTCGAATTGGTTATAGCTGTATTCCCAGATATCTCTCATATTGAAAGTCGATACCTATGACATCTTCTCATTTCTAAGCTCTGTCGTGGTAGGTTAGCTAGGTGCTAGTCTGCTATTTGGTCATCATTCTGCTAAGTGAAGTGTCCAAATTTATGTCGTTATTATTTATTACATTACCGAGATTTCGAAATACTTATAGCTTGGAATAAAGCCATATTCTAATTCTGTGAATCATTCTTCCAACCTCAGACTTGTAATA
>JBAVTY010000255.1:0-2510 GCA_049696495.1 Candidatus Nitrosopolaris sp. | reverse complement strand
TCGATAATGATCTTTTGAGATACATTGAAGAATCCTAAGCGGCCTAGTAGAGGTATAGGTTCATTCAGTTTCTTCGCATCCTTTAATAAAAAACCATATTTTGGGTTCGAAAAGTTGTCAGTAAAATTTTGCTTTCAGCGTCCTTTGCTATAATTTCATCTCTTTCGATCTCAGGGTCTGTCACTAAAAGCCTGTGCCTGTTCGTTTCTGAAACATTTTCTCTGATGAAATTGAGCTGATCATATGATGTAGTATGGATAATACCTTTGTAGTCTTTGTGATGGGTCATTATCTTATCGATGGTATTAGAGATCGCTATCTTCACCTCATCCTTGCGAAGATTCACGTAATTGAGGTAGGCTACACCCAGTGCGCTGATAGGTCTATTCTCTATAGGAAAATCTGAACCAACGCGGATGATTTTCACATCGTCGAGTATAAGTCCTACATCTGCACAAAATGTTTCAGGGTCTAAAATCGTCGCACTCATCATCAAAGTTTTCTCACATTGTCTAAACACGTCTTTGCAATATGGTGATATGTCAAGTGGTTTTAGCTCCACGCTTGTAACTTCCCCTCATCTATGCTTGATATGTACTCCACTGAAATGAACTCGTTCTTGACTATCTTGTTGTATGCTTCTATTACTACTATCCTTGCAGCTGGGGATAGGAATTTGGAATCGGCCTATCTTTTATGTTGTTATACTCAAGAAAGCGTTTAAAGATCTTGGATCTAAACTGTTTACCATGGTCATGCATTATTTTCTTGGGCTTTCCATTAATCATAATCCACTCTTCAAGTACATCTAGGACATCAATACTCCTCTTTCTTTCAGACCATTTGCTAGCTACTTTTCTTGAGCAGTCATCTGTGTAAGTACACGCTAACATTTATACATGAAAACATCTGACTCTGTTCTTCAGGAAGGCAAGTCTGTCTGACCATTTTCAGCCAAGATACTATGATATGCTTTCGTGATGTATTTTACGATTATCGGGCTGGTACGATTGATGTCTTCTAAGACCTGATCTTCTGTCATCTTACCTTCTACCAATTCCTTCGTATACTCTGTTGCCACCTGACGCCATAAAAAATCTCTCAACTCTTCTCCAGCTATATGATATTTTTCTAGGACATCGTATACATCGCCTATTATCATATCCCTCACACGGACATATTCTGGGGACTCATCTTCGTCTTCAGTAATCACGATATCTGATATCATCGAGAACATGTATTAAGTTCTACTGTCTCCAGAGTTGTTTGCGACCATATAGTCCTTCAAGAATGGCTTGTATTTGCAGCCAAAATCTTTATCGGACATACAAGGTCCATACTCGACAGTTGTATGCGGACACTCATACTGGCTGAACCATATGGCTTACATTTGTAAGAACCATTTCTAATAAAATCGTCTTTCACTTCACATGAAAAATTGCTCTTGCCTTTGGCTGATTTGACGAAAGGAAAGTCTCTACAGTACTGTGTTAGCAAATCTTTGGTTGAAGTACAGATATAACTAGAGCCTAATGTGAGCGCAGCTGCTATTGCAACGGGACTCTTTCCAAAACCAGAAAAGACCAGGTTCCAAAACCTGCCAACGGATCCGCGTTGTTCTCCAACATCTCGACTACAATCGCATTGTAATCTGCCACGATCACTCCAGCCTGAGTCATTCGGGTTATTGCAGTTTGTAGCTCTATCTTATCAAAAACGCCTGAGGCATCAATTGCCGCATAGGCACTATATCCAGCATTCCTGGCAGAAATTGCAGGGAAACAGGTGCAAACTGCAGTGTTCGCCCCCGTAATAATAACTTTGGATCTTCCTGTCTTTTTGTTGGAGGAGGTGATTCGAGGTTCGTCGAAGGGGTTTACTTTCGTTCGATCAATTATTTCTTGATCTTTCAGGAGATCGGCCAGCTCTGGAAAAGGCAAATAAATGAGACAACTTGCAGTTTATAGAGAACATATTTAGCTAGGATCTCGATAAACTTAGTACGACTTATTATTTAGATGTTATTTGTAAGACAAACAGTGGTGAATGCACCAGGGGCATCAACCTCCTATTAGGTATTGCTGTAGCAAGCAACCTTGACAGGCAACCAGTGCTGAATCTGCCTAGCTCGTTTTACAGACGCAATGCCATTCATCTGCCTTATCTATCAATGCAGGTCGAACATTTGACAGGGCACCAGTTAGTCTATCTTTTACCTCAAGTTTATTTTCCATATTTTCAATAGGTTTTATCAATTCTTTTTTTATCTCGTGTGAAACACTTTCTTCTCCTTTGTAGGAAATTCATCGCCGTTATTGGATTTTAATTTTTCAAGATACTCAAGCTGTAAATTCATTGAACATTTAATAGATGTGGAAATTAAGACCAATCCTAAAATTTCATTTCTTAATGAATTGACCAGACCATGCATAAAGTCAAAAGTGTGTCTCGAATTAATTAAACTCGATAGGACTCTTTGATTATCTTTATTTAAATCTTGGTTGAAAAAT
>JBAVTY010000254.1:0-7404 GCA_049696495.1 Candidatus Nitrosopolaris sp. | reverse complement strand
CCTCAATGTCAAAAAAAACATGGCCCGTATCTATATGCTTATTGGAAGGAAGGTAATAAGACAAAGTCGAGATACGTAGGCAAGAAGCTCGAGGACTTTGACTCTAGAAAGATAGCGAAGGACCAAGACATTAGGCCAAGCCAATTACGTAAATTCGAGTTTATGAAAAAAGAGGCTTCTAGGGGTAATGTACTGGCCAACACAGAAAAAACAATACTTCGAGAAATTAAGAAACAAAAAGGTTAGTATCGATTGGGCCCACAGAGTATTAATCAATCGTAGCAGAGTGAACTCGGAGCAGGCTGAACTGATAAAATTCATAGTCTCGTGGCTGTAAAAGTCGTCATAATAATCTGGGCGCGATATGGATTTCCCCGAGCGTCTAAAAATATTATAGAAAAGCCACCCTTACAAGTCAAGGCAAGATAACCGCCTTTCATCTCCTATATTGCCAATCCATAATCAGCTATTGCATTAACCAGAAAAGAAATGTATACGAATGACCATGGAAGTGTTGCAGATCTACTGATTATATTATCTATTGGTATAGCCGTACAATAGCCAAATTGCTTAGGCGTGCCTTTACCCTCTTATCGATGATCTTGCGGACTGTAAAGTTGTAGTGATCATGGAAGGTCATACTTTTTCGGTAATTGGCAGATCACAGCTCATCACTAATTTCCGATGTCTTTTGGTTTTTCCGTCTGTCAGAGTTTTAATTCAGTTTATTGCTCTTTTTTGAACCACGGCCTCCAAAAAAGGTCTAAGCCATCCTGGTTTAGTTTTTGTATGTCTTTGTACATTTCAGTCATCTTCTCATTGGTTTTGATAAGTTCCCCGTACAGTTCATTCATCTTCTCCACATTTTTAATGGATTCAGTATACAGCTGATTGATTCTTTGAATGCCCTTGACATATTCTTGGTATAGTCCACCCATCCTCTCGAAATATCTAACAAATTCGGCGTACATATCAGCTGACGACATTGCATAATATGTCTATAGCTAACTGATTATAAGTTCTTGTTTCCTAAAATTGGGTCCAATAGGATAATTTCGTACAAGGTAGGCTACTGGGCTCATACGACAGGCTACTGAGTAAAGGAAGATAAGGGCGACCAGATTGTGAGCATATGCTGCTATCGATTGTCCGGTGTTCTTTATTCTTATATATGAGTCAAGGCGACACTGCCTATTGAAAATCCCGAATATCGAAAAGATAGAGCTGCTCAGAAGCAACAAGGAAGAGTTGTTTGAATATTTGAGAGACTATGATAGTTCGCTGAGATCGACAGATACCATCGACGTCGTAAATTTTGAATATGGAATTAAGATTTTGTATTATCATTACGAAGGTAGTAAGCCTTACAAGACTAGGGTTTATCTAAACAAAATGGAAGATACCGATTTGTTGAGGTGATATCTTTTACATGGATAGACTTGTTCTGGGTCAAATACCCATTTACGTATTGCTTTGAGTTCTTTCTGAAAATTGTTCTAGGCTATACATTCGCACAGATTTTGTTTATTTTCCTGAGCGCGATAAATCCTCATATTCGAAACGGAATAGATTCACTTCTGGTGCCTCTGCTTGTGTTATTCGTTCTGAGTATCTTCTGGCGCAATTCAACAGCAACTATTCTATCTCTTGCAGGAGTGCTGTGTCTGTATGCTGGTATGTTTTATACGTATGACAATCTAGGATTACTTCAGGTCGCGCCATCGCATATTGCGAACAGATTAGGTTATGGTACCAGGCTCACAGAACCTCCTTTATCCGCAGTAGCTGACTATTATTTTTTTATGGGAATTTTCGCACTGATCTTATGCACGGCCGTAGCTTTCAGACCATCCATCTTTAGGGCAAAAGGAGCCCCAGTTGGGCTACCTTACCCTCTATGGACAAATGACAGAGACCAAAACTCCGATACAGCCCAGCTCAGAGAGAAAGAGTCTGGCTCACTTTTGGGGATTCCTAAAGTTCATGATGGATTCAATATATGGTAGAAAGTTATTTTACATCTAATAATAGATGAGATGAATAAATGACAACCCCCTCTAACTAATAATGAAAAGTGTGAGGCATAATAACACACAAAAATAAATAGTATACGGTCTTACGGACGAGCCTTCTACACACGGTCTACATGGTCCGGGGATGCAATCTATAGGAATGGTTTGGGCTTTAACTCGCGCCATTTTCCACGAGCCCAGAATCCCCATTTTTGCTTATCCTCGGAGGAATAATAGCACTTCTCGTTGTGGGCACAAGCAGTGCACCTTGATGATGGTTCAATAGCAGGGATTATATTATTTTTCAACAAAGTGTTGAGAATGCGGGCTCTTCTAGAAGTTTCTTTGAAAAGCTTTTCGTTTTTGGGAACTATATACTCTGCCTCGTTTCCTTCCTTGTCAAAGTAAATTATCACACCTTCTTCCTTCTTGAAAATATACAAGTATGAATTTAACTGTATAAAGTGTTCAGGGGAGGGAATCTCTGGTAACTCCGCGACTCTTCTAAATATCATCACTACATCGTCTTCAACTCTGTCAGCACGTCCAACCAACTTTATATTGTCGGCAACTTCTATCTCACTCTCAGCTGGTTTCTCTAGGATGCTCAAGGCTCCTTTCTCCATCAAAGCAGATATCATCTGTTTGTGCGTTCGTTCAGCGGGATCTTTTCTATCAAGATAGGCGCTTCTAAGGCAGCCACTCGACTCTTCAACCGAGATTTTAGTTTCATCGCCTAAACTAGGGTTATGATCAGCGAAAACTTCTTCTATTACATCATAGACGTCAACTTTCGCAGGTGCGTCACTTGCGGATCTGTAATTTTCGATACCTACCTTTATTTTATCCCTGACCTTTTCGATGATTTGTTCTTCCATGGCTAGTGCTTTCAGACTCAATTCGATGTGCAATTATAAAAGTTTTTTTACAGATCCGCTCATTTTTTATGATAATAAGTAAGTGCACATTAGATCATGTCAACCACTCAGTTTTGCATGAAACTCGAATACCGTACTAAAATCTCAAGGTCTTTTTCGTTTCGGTCTATGCTTCGTCTTCCACCTGTCAAATCCTAGCCTGGTTGCTGCAAAGACTCCGAGACTGAAGAAGAAACCCCCAATCCACAAGAACACAACCGAGCCGGTGTAAAAGCCCCAGAGAAATCCAAGTGTTGCGCTAATGAATTCCGTTATTACAAATATCAGCCATCTGTCTACCAACGAGAGATGGGCATTATCGATGCTTTTAATTGTTTTCTCAGATTTTAAGTAGGTTTTTTACATCTCTGTTCCGTTACTCGAAATTCAAGATTACTGTTTACGGTAATC
This sequence comes from Candidatus Nitrosopolaris sp., assembly GCA_049696495.1. Taxonomy (GTDB): domain Archaea; phylum Thermoproteota; class Nitrososphaeria; order Nitrososphaerales; family Nitrososphaeraceae; genus Nitrosopolaris. The sequence continues at coordinate 4,064 of JBAVTY010000254.1, read as the reverse complement.
CCTTCAGCAATTCTACTAGCAAAACAGGGAAGATCCTTGCTGATATATACAATATTTTGCTAAAATATTAGAAGAATATCCACAGAACGGGACAAGAACAAAATACAATAATTATTAAGCAAGCCTTTCAGACGCAGGGCATTAAGAGTAATCGGGAATAATGAGAGAACGTTATTTGAGTACTGGATTCATAGAACAAATATGCATATGAAATAGCATCAACATAGAACACACCAGGCTTCGGCTGGAGCTGGCTGAGCTGGAATCACTACTGACACCACAGGAACTAGAACATCATCAAAAAAAGTCCATTTCGCCTTTTCTGCTAAAGTCGTTAATACGCTTTGTACTCGTCTCCGAGGATTTTTGATGCCATCTTCAGTTCTAGTACTTCGTTCGTTCCTTCATATATCGTAATTCTTCCGAAACGTTATCAAAGAAAGTCAAATAACTATGGGATAAAATCTGAACTAATTGGCCAAATTGTTTGGAAATACTGTTGTAAGTGCAGCGCTAGGGTCAACTACTAATTTATAAAATTCCTGGAATGTAGATTTGTCCGAGCCTCATCTATCTCACGTAATAGTGTCTCTTTCTCCTTGTTTTGTTTAATACCTCTTCCAATTCTTCAAGCGGCACATCAAGATTTTCGGTCTCAGTATCGACAAACGCTGCTGAACAGTAATTGTTTCTATGAACCTGGTATTGGTCTAGGAAGCGTTTTCAAGTACTTATCTACACAAACAAGAAATGATCTGAATATCCAGGCAGTCGGGGGGAGTTCTCTCGCCAGGGGTCTTGGTATCGGCTTAGGTTCGACCTTTACCTATCTTTCGGATGATCTTCGATCGGAGATATTATACAAGCAGGTAGAAAATACTCAATTTGCAAGGGGTCTTGGTATCGGCTTAGGTTCGACGCGAAGGTATAGGAAGTGTTTTTAACTGTTTAGATCCGATTCTTGCAAAGGAAATCTTTACGACGGCTAATAACAATCCCGACCTTGCAGTAGGTCTTGGTACTGGTTTGGGTTCAATATTCAAATATCTTGATGAGGATTTCCAAGAGAATATATCTAGAGGCAGAAAATAATGCCCAATTTGCAGTAGGTCTTGGTACTGGTTTGGGTTCAGGACTTGCGTACCTGCCAGATAAATCTGTAAAGGAAATATTCAATCATTTTCAAGAAAGTATGCAATTTCTAAGAGCGTTGGGCTTTGCCATCGGTCATGTTTATTCATTTCTATCACAGGAACAAAGAAATAATATCATGACAAACACGAGTCCTCAATTTGTGTATGGCCTTGGTGATGGCTTAGGACATAATTTCTCCTCGTTCAAACCAGAAATCCAAGAGCAGTTGTTAAAGAAAGCTGAACAGTCCAATGAGTTTGGAAGAGGATTAGGCAAAGGAGTGGCTAAAGCTTTCAAAGATTTGAACGATGAAATACTTCAAAGAGAAATATTGTTTGTAGCAACACATACTAATCAAAATTCTCCTTTTGCCCATAGCCCAGGGATTGGCCTTGGCAAAGACTTTCCGTCATTAAGCGATGAGACACATCACGAAACCCTCAAACTTATAGAAATTGAAAGTTTATTTACTAAAGGTCTTGCGATTGGATTACATTCTAGCTTTAAGTATTTGAGTATGGATTTACAACAACAGATTTCAAAACTTGGAGAACACAATGTTCACTTTTCCTCCTTGTCGATGGGGTAAAGCAACAATATGAGAGTAGAAGAAGATGATTTTGACTATGATGAATTTCCTATAATTGGATGCCTCAGTTACAATCCTGATGATTCATTGAAAACTAGTCTTGGACCAGGAACAGAAAACGTAGAGATAGAAGAAGTATCTTTTTCTAATCTGCTGCCCCAAAATTATTGTGTATGTTATATCGATATTGTAGATTCTACAATAACTACAGCCAAATTAGCCTCTCACACTGAACTAGCAAAATATTATGCAATATTCCTCAATTCAATGGCTATGATAATAAGAAACTTTGATGCCAAAATAATAAAAAATGCTGGGGATTGTCTGATATATTATTTTCCAAGAACCACTGATCCTAATAACAAGCTAGCATTCAAAGACGTAATTGAATGTGGTATTACGATGATATCCGCACATCGTATTATCAATGCAAGGCTATGTGAAAATCAATTACCTCCTCTATATTTAGAATAAGTGCCGATTACGGTAAGTTATCTGTTGCCAAGATAGCATCATCTGCAAGTCATGATCTATTTGGATCTTCGATGAACATTTGTTCAAAGATAAATTCTAGGGCAACACCTAACGGAATGGTGATAGGACAAGGATTACGTCTGAAGTTAGATGAGAATGGCGATTATATAGTGAAAGTGGTGGATAAATGTGGTCAGTATTCTGTATTTTCAGTTGCATGTAAGCAGGAAAGAAAAATATTGAATCCCTTCAAGCGAACTTCTAGTTTGAAAAGATAGTTGTATTATCAAATAACTCTTTAACGGCATTTTCGGTATTTGTGGTGGAGCATATTGTTTGTATATGCGTTGCCTATAATAACGCTGACGAGGGAAAGTTCCTGTTTTCCATGCTATCTAAGCTTGATATTATGATGCAGGTCGTGTTCTTTAAAGCATTATTTAACTTATGCAGACAAATGCAATACCTTTGTTCTGAACACAAAAACGTCGATGGTTCGAAGATGAGCTTAAGACAATAGAAGGAGATTGACTTTTGAAAATGTAGGTATCATAACCATCAGATTGTAACTGCAACTAATTTGCAACGTAATCGCTACCAATTATCAACAACCACACTCAAGAATATGGTTTACTTAGAATAGGCGATATGCATTCAATAAAACAAGAACGCAATTCGGGAAGCCAACAAGTAAAACTGGTGTCATCGACAAAACATAGAGGAATCTTTCTTTTGATGAAAGGAGGCAATGGCAATAGCAATCGCTGTAGCGGTAGTAGGAGTAACGGGATTAACAGTTACACAGGAGGTACAGGCACACTGTGATGGCATTGGAAACTGTAATGGCATTCAAGGTAGTGGCAGTGGTGGCAGCGGAAACGACAACAGCGATAACAACGGGGGCGGGGATGGCAATTAATTGGCTGATCATTCCAATTATTTTTGCATTATTGGGTAGACGGTCCTGGATTATACATGCGAACATTCGTGGGATGCACATGGGGTCCACATTGATACACAATATGTGTTCAATTCCAACTTTGGATGGAGACAACGTAATAGAAATACTATTAGCTCCCACTCGCCCAGTGAGATAATATGACGAGATATACAAACACAAAGATAATCCCACCGTTATGTATGCGGTCGTGAGTTTAAAATGGCCGTATCTAATTCGCAGGATTTCCAGTATGGATTTAAGGAGGATAAGGCAGCCGCAGGAAGCGATTTTTCGGCGGATAGTATCAGGACAGTTAACGTCGATGAAGACAATCCTCTTGAAATTGCAAGAGAACGAGTGTGTACATGGTTATGATCTCGGCCAGACAAAGTACTGTATTGATAATCCCTCTTCTTTTGCTGACATGTTCTATTGTTGCTGTTAATACTTATGCCCGCGTCAGTAGCGAAACAAAGACAACAGTATATTCCACGAAGAATACATTAGATATTTTGACAACGGTAGGAATTGCAGACAATGCTCCCGACCCATGCCAGCCTAATCTATGTTATTCACAGGATTACTTGCAGGACATTTTATTTCATGCTGCAAATATAACACGACAAGGCTATACTCCTCAAAAGTTTTTCGATACTTCACATTTCTGTGATAACCAATATAGTGCCGATTATTGTTTCGGCTCATTAAATGCTGAAGCTCAGTTATTCCTACATGAGGGGAATAAAACTAGGTTATTAGAAGAGATGTGGAACCTAGTCGAGTATTTGCGTTTTCATGCGTAAACTGTGTCTATCTTACTAACAGTCATAATGAGCGAACGTATTGATATTTCTTGTTTTAATTTGTTCCATATGTAATGGATGAATCCCTGTCTGGTTTTCTTTCTGACCCATGACATGACAAATT
>JBAVTY010000253.1:0-6971 GCA_049696495.1 Candidatus Nitrosopolaris sp. | reverse complement strand
CGGATGCATTGTTATACCTTTTTAATCTGTTTCTGAACTTAGTACCCATTATTCCAAACTTTTTGATCTTGCATATGGTATGTTCTACTATGATCCTCAGTCTAGATTGATTCTTGTTGTATATTATTTCATCACTTGAAAGCGGTGTATTCTTTTTCTTCTTAACGGGAAGTACAGACTTTACAGTTGGAAAGTCCTTTTGTATACCAAGATAACCAAGATCAACTATGTTTTCAACCTGTGATGGAGTTACAGGATGATTATGTTTATACAAGTGATAATCATGTTGCCTTCCACCCTTATGTCTCGTCTTATGTAATATCAGACCTTGACTCAATAATGATACTCTTCGTACACCGTCCTTCGTGTATCAGATCTATCCAACTTTTTGTCATTCCTTCAATAAAGAGAATATGAAGAAGGTGCGGCCGGTACAGAAATCTGAAGAAAAGATAACTCATCGAAAGAATACAAGAAAAAGATCATGGACCTACTGCCGTAAAAAGAGAGATGACAAGTAAAGGAACAGGCTGAGAACTTCCAGAGTAGGAATAGAAATTGAAAAAGAAGACGAAACAGAAATATCCATTCTTTTTATCAGATAGCAAAGGAAAAAAGGCTGCCTATAAAAACACAGTTCTTTGATATCAAGCACCCGCTTCCATTTCCAGATGGCCATTTTGATGCTGCTTACTCACATATGCTTCTTAACATGCGTTTTTCAGTTGAAGATCTTCATTCTATACTTTTAGAAATAAATAGAATATTAAAACCAAAAGGATTTAACTTCTTTTCTGTCAGAAACCAAAATGACAAATCATTCGGCAGAGGCGTCGAGATTGAAAAAGGAATCTATGATATCAACGGCTTTCGAATCCGATTCTTCACAGAAAAGCAGATACAAGATTTAGCAACGGCAGAAATCTTTGAAATACTTTGGATAAAAGAGGAATATGAAGAACCGGTTACTCTTTTTCTTGTTTCAAGCAAGAAAGCCTGAATGAAATATTGGCGCATCTAGAATACCTAGTTTGGAGAGATTAATCGTCGTATCTACATCTCTTCCTATTCGCACAAAATTGTAACCGAATAATATATGATCCACTCGCTTATCTTTTACCCGTTGCATATCGCTACCTATTTTGTGAATAGTACCGGTTAACGGAAACCTAGGGGGCATGACTACCCTTTTTTTGTCTCTATTGCCGCTTTAGCAGTATATTCTGGTAAAAAGAGATATGGCATACTGGGGGGTATACGGGCCTTAGGAGTAATATTAATGCCACCTATCCACTTCTTGGAAGATCGAATATGTCTTATTGTCCCTTATCCGATTATTTCCTAATTGCCTCTACACTATAACATCTTTTAGGGTAGAATTTGATAATAGCCCCTGTATTACATTGTATTCACTGACTATTCTGCTAGGTAGATGAAAATGAGTAGAACGTACGTAGCGATTACGTTGCATTTTCGAAATTAAATTACGGAGAAGCTCTACAGGGTTAGGTTTTGTAAAATGCAATTTAGTGCCAGTTAATCCTGAAGACCGGACATTTGGCAAAGCAAGCAATACTTCTACACCGATTTTGCACAACAACCAAAATTCCGGCCCACTATTAGGATGATCTCCACAAACAATAATTTTTTGTTTTCATTTTTCGTTGTTTAAGTGTTTATGTTATGCTAAACTGCATTGTGTTAACCACAGCCTTTCCACCGTAATGATTGTTAAAGTATATTCAAAGAATTTTCGTCTGCTTTGTTATTTGGTCTACTTTCTCAATCCACGGCTTCAATTCTTGTTTAGAATACAGATAATTATACCAATAATGACCTTTCGTATTTCCTCCATGAAACCTAATGAACGACTGATTAGCGGTAAGGATTACATCTGATAAAAATTGGAGATTCTCTTGTGCTGGAGAATCTGTCATTAAAGCTGCTATGTTGTAATGCTTGAGCATCTCCCATGGGGCTTCAGTTCCCCAAGAAGGGTGTCTTACCCCTGTACCCCATACCCGGTACTTAGATGCTGATGCTTAGATGCATTAGCACTCACTAGTGGCTGTGTCATATTACCTGCAGCTGTAGCATTAGCGCTCTTTGTCATATTACCTGCAGCAGTAGCATTAGCGCCAGCAGCCTGTGCGTGTGCTTCACTACCAGTGTACACCGCAATTGTTAAGAATGCCGTCAATATTATTGACGCCGTTATCACGAACGATACTTGTTTGTACATTAATATGCTTACAACAAAAAAAGTATATAAGGGTTTTATCTAACTTGTTTCTATATGATGGCACTTATTCCTTTCTCAATAAGGATAATGCCATCACCTATCTCTTCATTCGGATTCTCATATCTTATCTTTGGCTAGACACTTTTTCTGGGTATTATCACTGCTGATATTTCGTATCAATTTACTGGATATCGCTGAAATTTATGTTCAGATACCTATAACTACATCAAACGATGCGCAAAAGCTAACATGACAGCAACAACTCTAGAATATTATTATATCAATGATCCAGTCCTTGGAAAAACTGCGAACCTACCAGTAAACGGTGGGACTCATCGTGTTGCTACTCCAATAATAGGAGGACTTTATTCTTACCACATATACCCAATGATGGTAATTCTTATTCTTGTGGGTTTTGGGTCTTTGATAACATACTTGGTAAACATGAGAGGAGCAAAGCTGCGTCTTTAGGAGTTGCTAACCTTTTATTTGCCATGCTGGTTGAAGACTCTACTTGGTTTTTTATAGGTGGTCGTTGCCACTAGATAATGATCCTAAGAAAGGCCTGTTGATGCGAGCTTCAGATTGGCCTAGAAAGAGCTTAGGTACAACTCCTGGATTTCATATAAATCCATTTTGGAACTTCGTCATACCTTATTGGTACATTATTGCAATTATAATCTCGGGGGTCTTCTACTATTACGCTTTTAAAAAATCTAAACAATAACCTCTCTCGTTTTCCAGCTACTGGATCCCAATCGAATATATGAGGAGTTTTTTTTCTCTGTGTTTTTGACTCAAATACTGGTTAGATTCTTTTGCTAAGGCATTGCTCACGCTGTAAGAATCCAAAAGGACAGATGATATGAAATGTGAATATCTCTAATAATATCTGGAATGGCAGGTAATAGCAAGCAAAAAAAGCCATCAATAAAGTTAACTTAACTCGGAAAAGCAGAAAGATTAATCTACGTTGGAAGCCATTCAAGTTTGTATATAGCCATGGGTAAAATATCTATAATACGGTATTTGTTTGTCATTCCTATGGCTATATGCGTTTGTTGAGAATTTTATGTCTTATTTACCTATTTAATCGCATTCGTCAGCAGGGACAAAAACATGCCGTGTTTCAGAATTCTTGTCTAAAATAGTTTGTAAATTATCCCTTCGCTAAAGTACATGACGAGTGATTTTGCAAAGTTCAATCTTTTAAATTAGGGAAAACAAGATACGTCTACGTTCAATCAATGAATCGTTATAGTCATGCCATGACTTGTTTAATGGCATGCAACAAGAAAAGGACTGAAGCTAGCTAGGCAAAGTCTTTTCTTCTATCGTAAGGGTCAATCAGGAGTCCAACAGTTCTGTCTTAGCTATCTAGATGTTCGAAAGATGTTACCAGGTTTGGAGTTATCTATGTTAATACAAGAGGTAACATCGAAATATAGCTTTTTGCTGCGGTATAGACCATATAAGATGATGAGGATTACTTGGCACGGAAATATATCAGTACTTGCCGCGAACTAAATCACACCCCAAAACCGCCGGGCGAACATTCCAAGAAACTCCTAGAAGGCTGGAACGAGGGGATCATCGAGGCGAATGGCGCTGCATCAAATGATGACAATACGTATGGGAATCAATGCCTGGAGTAGAATATAAAATATGAAAATCTTGTTTTTCCTCACGACTTCCTTGGTAGCAATACTATGTGTTTTAATATTGCCACATATGGCACTTGGGCATTCTCAGGACTATATGATTGGGTACAATGGCGCTTTTCACAATAGTACTCTTTCAATTTGCCATCCCCCTAGTATTATCAAAGTAGAGATTGTAATAATGGATACGATGCTGGCATTAAGGTGTTGTACCCACCGGCCAAATATTATCGATTGGGGTATGAAGCAGGTCTATACAATCAAACAATTAATTGTTATACACCAAGCCTTGCAATTGGGGAATCGCTACCTTTTCCTCCTGGACCGGTGTTTCCTATGAAAAATTATAGTTAAATGTGTCTAATATTTCAAATAGCTGTAAGTAATATATAAAATATGTAAGTACATTGCAGTATCGCATAGGCTGCTCGGGCTGGAGTTATACATCCTGGCAGGGCCCATTCTACCCTTCTAATATTCAGAATTCGGGGTGGATAAATTATTACACACACGTTTTTGATTATGTAGAAATAGACTCCTCGTTTTATAGAATTCCTAATGTCTTCGTGGTTAAGAATTGGTGCAAGTTATTGACATCTAATCTTTTAACATGGGTAATGGTTTCTTGCTTATTGCCATGGAACTTGTGGTCGGCTTTAGCAGGAACAAAAATGAATGATCCTTGTTTGATTTCATAATCTTTTCCACTGCCTTCAATAACATAATAGACGTCATCAACTGAATGTGGTCCTTGGGTATCATTTTCACCAGCATGTAATCGTATAATACTAGCCTGAATACCTTTTGCGCTTATAAAATCTATGAAGTAACCGCCTTGATCTTCAACTTCAGAGAGAAGATTGTTTAGTTCATATACTTACCGACAATAACCAAACATTTTGTGGGTGGCTATTACGAACCAATCCATTACACTGCCAAGTATCAAAATATATGGTATCAATACTCTTGAAAAGAAGAAATTGACCACTAAAAAATTAAGTAAACTAAGCAAGCTACAGCAAGATTATTATGTTTTTCTAGTCAATTCAGGAGGACAACCTTTTGTCTATAGTTGGGATGTAAATACTGGAAATTCGCACTCCTAGTTAACTTTATTCCAGCATTAAGCGATGCATAAACCGACTATGTCGATGGAATTCCTGTACTACAGAAAAAAGAAAGCCTTAGAATTCCGCCCGAAGCTTTACTTTTAAAAAGGTATTTTGGCTTAGAAACTGAGTTCTGCTTAGAATATGTCCTATTTGTAAACAGAAGATAACGGAACATACAGAATTACAGGACAAAATATGCAAAATGATCACAGTAAAGCAATTTGCAAATAACTGTCCAGGTTTTGATGTTCAGTTCCACCAGTGATGACTGCAATCTTTCCATCAAGTCGTTTTGCGATTAATTCAGTTTGAGTCATCTACGACTTAATAAACTACTTGCAATTATTTAAAATCAGTAATATAATCTGACTTAGTTAGTAACATCGAAACTCACGAAATTGATTATGCTCTATAAGCATGAATGTCATGTGAGAAGAACAGTTAAAAGTGTGATTCACTAATTTTTCAGTTGGCGCCTGTTATGCTCATCATAATCAGGATAATAATATAACCTGAGTGTAAAGCATTTTCAATGAACGATCATCCCGGTTGACAGTCTTCACACATTCCTCATATGCACACTACAGCAGTACATAAAAGCAGTCGACGGTGCTTTTATTTGATCATGACTTCTACTATACAGAAGGGTAAAGAAGTTAACTTTCATAGCCACTATACGGATATAGATGGTTGCATGCGCAAGTTATACGTTCTACGGCATACAATGGACTATCCTGGGACAAGTTATTACTGCACCTATCGCGGCGCCTCCTACTATAGCCAAATACATACTTGAGGAGTTTTTCATATCTACGCAGTCTTTAGTAAGTTCTGGAATACATTCCCATATTGCAAGAATTGGCAACCACATTTACGTACAAGATAATAGCTATGATTTATAATCAGAAGTATCTTGTTATGAATATATTCTTGATACAAACGAATACAAAAACAAGTGTAGTATTCAGTATCATAGGTATTGTGTTATTCCTTAATGCAGCCTTCATTACTCTATCCTTATTTCCCTTCGTTTGTCTTTTTTCTTAAATACTATTTCTAGTATACCGTTTTTGTAGTTAGATCTAATTGTTTTAATGTCTGCTACCGGAGGTATATCAATAACTTGATATTTTCTTTGTGGATGATCACTGGATACCTCCAGCGAATTTTTATATGCCTGTATCCTGATGTGTTCTTTACTGACACCTGGCATTTCTAATACAACTTTGACTTCTTTGTCGTAGACATTAACCTCTGCTAAGGGCTCTGTTTCAGACGTTATTTGTGGTCTATTATACTTGGAGACTTCTTCCCTTTTTCTACCGCTCCCTCTACTCCCGACAGCATCATTACGAACATTACGAATTTCTCTTACACGTGGTTCGTCATCAAGTTCTATCGTCATTGAATATGCATATACAAATGATGAAAACTCTCTTACTCTATCATATTCTGGTGTTTCATAGTCTCTCATTAGTTCTTTTGGTACCTTGATATCCATGAATGCATCTTCAAATTCTTTTTCCACTTCTTCAAATTCTATAAAGAAGTCATCGGCAAAGTACCTACTTTCAAATCTTGTAAACCAATCATCTGATTCTATATCGCAGTCCCACATCTCATTCACATTTCATCCGCTGTATATTAGTACATATCGTAATTAATTGACTAGGTAACATAATTCTTGGTCACAGCATTACCCAAGTTGAAAATTACTCATATCATAGGAAAAACAGTATGGGATCAGAGAGGGGATATTCGCGATGTGATCTCAATTGGGAAGTTGGTACGATAAAATGACGGCCCTGAGTCGAGCAGATACTTAGTGGGGAGAACGAGAGCATTAAATGAGATGTAAACAAACCTATGATAAAAGCATGAGCTGAGGAATATTGAAATATTTCAACGGATGCCCCCTTGTTGTTATGTCAATCCACTAGATAGGGTGAAGGCGGT
>JBAVTY010000252.1:0-2908 GCA_049696495.1 Candidatus Nitrosopolaris sp. | reverse complement strand
TGATGGATTTAAAAGATATCTTGCAAAAATTTGCAAAAGGCGAATTTAGTCTTTCTGAGGCGCGTAGACAGATTTCAATACATTCGATAGAACATGTAGGAAATAATCTTGCAAGATTGGATGTTGGCAGAGATCTCCGAAAAGGAGTACCTGAAGTAGTCTTTGGCGAAGGAAAGGATTATCGAGATATCATAAGGATCGTACTGTCCGCGGTTAAGATCAAAGGAAATGTAGTAGTGAGTAGAATACGCAGAGAAGAACTTTCAATTGTTTGTAAGGCTCTAAAAGATAAGAATATGCATGTTCAAGTAGGAAAGAGGAGTACGACAATTCTTGTTAAGGATAATCTTAAAGCCAAGCAGCAAACAGGCGGGAAAATTGGAATTCTATCCGCTGGGACGTCAGACATGGGTGTCGCTGAGGAAGCACGTCTGATGGCTGAAGCAATGGGGTGTGCTGCAATTGTACATTACGATGTAGGAATTGCAGGATTGCATAGACTCCTCCCTGCTATGGTGGAAATGATTTCGGCAGATGTTGGGGCAATAGTTGTCGTTGCAGGGATGGAAGGTGCTCTTGCGTCAGTAGTGTCTTCGATGATGAATGTACCGGTGATAGGCGTCCCAACCTCAGTAGGCTATGGGTTTGGCTCGGCAGGAATTGCAGCCCTTTCTTGTATGCTCCAGAGCTGCGCATTGGGTCTTGCGGTCGTTAACATAGATAATGGTGTCGGAGCCGGCGCGTTCGCAGCATTGATAGCTAACAGAATTAACGAAAATTTGAACAAGAGATAATTCCATCTAATATCTGCAATCTTTTTAAAACGTTTATAAGCTCCGTTACTCGATTTTTAATCGTCAAAACCAGGTGGAAAGATATTATGACTTATACTGCTGTTCCTAGGAGAACTAGACAAAATCGAACCAATTACCGAAAAAGGATAGCGATCCTTGTCGGAAGACACTCTTTTGTTTCAATTACTGTTAGCAATCAGAATATCATGGCCCAGGTATTGAAACCTCAGGTTATGGGAGACATTGTTATTACCGCCGTTAGTAGTAAAGAACTTCTGAAGTATGGATGGAAGGGATCTATGAATAGCATGCCATCATGTTATCTGACAGGTTTGCTTTTGGGTATAAGAACACTGGAAAAAGGAATGAAAAATTTGGTTCTTTATACGGGCAAAAAATCATTTACTACAAGGGTCGCATCTTGCTTGAAGGGAATAATTGATGCTGGGGTCAGTATACCGGTGTCTGAAGTTTCGTTACCCGAAATTGAACGGTTAAATGGGGGGCATATCAGCCGATATGCAGAGGTCTTGAAAAAAGACGAACAAAAATATAATTCACACTTCTCATCCCTTTTAGAGAATGGCTTCCTACCCGAGAATTATCCACGCTATTTTGAAGAAGTAAAAACGAGAATTATTAAAAACATACGAACAGAACCAAATTCTAGTTCTTCGGAAAGATCTAAGGCGACAACCAAAAAGGCTACGGTCAACTAGGTGGTTGGAGTACAGATGAGTAGATATTCAAGACAGCAAGAACAGCATGTAGAATGGCAGCCGCGTACCACACTCGGCATGATGGTCTTAAGCGGTAAAATCAATTCAATGGATCAGATTTTTGAAAATGGGATGAGAATTCAGGAGCCAGAAATTGTCAAGCATCTGCTTCCAGACATGCGGAGCCAGGTTATTCACGTGGGCATAGTTCAGAAACAGACAGATGCAGGTGAGAGTACTCGGTTTAACGCATTAGTTGCTGTGGGAAATGAAGCGGGATGGTTTGGAATAGGGAAGGGAAAAGCGGCGCAAATGCGTGTTTCGATAGATAAGGCGACCACGGCGTCGTATCTCAACGTTATTCCTGTAAAATTAGGCTGCGGAAGCTGGGAGTGTAGGTGCAATCAACTTCACTCCATACCATTTAAAGTCAAAGGAAAGGGCGGAAGTGTAGCTATCGAAATTATTCCAGGCCCCAGAGGTCTGAGTTTGGTAGCAGGTGAGAATATTAAGGGCCTTCTAAAGCTGGCAGGTATAAAGGACGCTTGGACCAAGACATTCGGCTCCACTAGTACTATGTCGTCGGCAACTAAGGCGATATTTGCAGCTCTTCGCCGTACCTACATTACGGGTTGATGCAGTATGGCATATCTGGTAGTTAGGATACGTGGCACCGTAAACGTCTCGTCGTCGGCAACTGCGACTTTAACCTACTTGAATCTCACTAAAAAGTTTCGTGCTACTCTCATCTCGGAAAGTCCACAATCGTTAGGTATGTTAAGAAAGGTAAAAGAACTAGTGGCGTGGACTTCTGCGGATCCAGGTATCATTAAAGAGCTATTGGAAAAGAAAGGACGAAAGGCCGGCTTCAAACCGGTTTCGGATGCAGATCTACCAAAGGAATACGTTAGCATAGAAGAACTTGCATCAGCAATCTCGGAGAACAGAATATCCATGTCGGAGATAGATGATATTAAACCCTGGTTTGCACTGAAACCACCTCGCGGTGGATTTAAACGAAAAACGAAGAACCAGTATAACGAAGGGGGCATACTTGGAGAGGACAAAGATTTGGTGGCTATAGTCAGGAGGATGTTATAGTGTGCCACAAAGACAGGTTTACAACGCATAATAAAAATGGGGCATATTAAATGCGAGTCATTTGTCAATTCGCATGAAATGGAACAGACGGTATGAGCTGAATCAGCAAAGTGAATAATATCAGCGAAATCCATGAAATGATGGACTAAAGCAACCGTCAGTCATAGGTGATCATCGTTTTGTCAATCCTGTGTAAGGGGGTTGTTGCCTAATTCGATATCGCATATCGTGTCACCTTTAGTCCCAGTTTGTTTGCACATTGCAATCTGTTAAGCACTTCTATGTTCCAGCCTA
>JBAVTY010000251.1:0-5694 GCA_049696495.1 Candidatus Nitrosopolaris sp. | reverse complement strand
ATATAAATGCACATCTGTACGTTCAGATATATGTCCGATAAACCATAAATAAATATACCTGTGCATATTAATATCTTACATGGAAACGAGTGAAACCATAGAAGTGGATGACACTAAAACTACAATGAATATTCCTACTGAACTACTTGATGACTTTAAACATTTGGCTATAGATATGAAAACGACAGTAACTGCCCTTACCGTAGAATCGATGAGACTCTATCTTAAAGATATTAAGAAGAAATGAACCAGAAGGACGCACCTTGTACTGTCCATTAATTAAAGTGAAAGGGTAAATCGAGTAACAAACTCTGCCATCGTGAAAGCCATGATAAATTGAGACTCTGCCTGCATAGCAACTACTAGTCTGGAAACGCTGGTGAAACATCTCCAATCTCAGACTCATGCCATGCCACCTCCACGAACACCTGCACAAGTAACAAAAGTACTCAAGAGCATAACACACACTTCCATATTTTTTATCACTAAGAGGAAGAGGCCCCCAACACCCCAGGATTCGAACGTATATGGGACGAAATTGCAAGTTGTGAACCTAATAGTGGATGAGTCTAGCGAATTTGCGCAGTTTTTGTATAATGATACGGACCAGCATAAAGTTTTAGCTATAATGTGCTAGAGAAAAATTGCAAAAGATCTTCATTGCAAAGATAGAAGTAGAGAAATTTTTCCGCATCCAGCACCATAATGGGTAGAGTTATTGAGTCCAAGTTGAACAGAATTCAAGCCTCGGGGCGATTCAATTCCCTAAGTCCTGTTTTCTTATCGTAATTTCCATAGTTAATGAAATTCACAGCATGACGTGTTCCTTTCATTTTTAAATGCATACTGACTGCACGCATCGATTTAAACCGTTTGTTACAATTAATACATACAGCATCAATAATCCTTACATTCTCAGAATGTGTTCTTAGAAGAGTTCTTCCTTCAGATGATAGCTCATTCATAAGTGTTATCTCTTTACTATATATATAAGCAATGCTCACTTTGAGGGAGCATCATCTTTTGCATTTTTGTCTCGCTAACCTCACCAAGTTCGGTAAGAAGGCCCTGAGTAGTCATCTTATCAATTTCATCGACAACCAGATAACGCGTCATTGAGAAAACGAAGTATGTGTTCAAACGATCTCCTTTGACATTAAAGACTCTTCTTGTTCCGGGAATTGTTTTTCTTCTTCTATTATTGATCTCTATAGGATTCAGTATGGTGTTTGACCGCGTCTGTTAGGTTTTTGTCTACGCCACCGCCGCCTCCTACAGCGTTATGGTTTACTGGGTTATGCAGCTTGATTGACTACTTTTCTAGCCCTCTAAGTTGGTAGTCGACTGGTTGGCTGCATTGGAAACTTTACACCACTCCATCCTTACCATCCTTACGATCCCTCCCTCCTGGGCCTTTGAAGCGAATAATTGAAGCGAAAGTAAGGATGGTAGGGATGGTAGGGATGGTGTGCATCAAAGTTTCTGGTACAATTCAATTCAAAACCAGTTTCTGGTACAATTCAATTCAAAACCAGTTTCTGGTTCGTTACTGTTGTTACAGATGCGAGTTGGTTTCGACCGATTTTAAGTCGTCACAGCATATTAAATCCGGTATCATGTTTCCCTTATTGGTCGTTTGCATGAATTTACCACCTTCCATTGGAAAGAAGTATTTGATTAAAGACAATAATGGCCGGAACAGGAAAGCGTACAAACGCGCGCAATGGGAATACGAATAGACATACACCATCCTTCCTAACTGTGCATTACGTCGAAATAGAAATACGTAATACAGGGACAGCATATGCAATATATTCTAGGGTCTAATGATGAAGGATACGCTAGGCCTCATCATAATATGAATACATGCCAATTTGGCATATACGATATGATCGCGATATGCCAATTCCGTAATTAAAAAGAAACGGCATTCAATTATCCGGACGCATATAAATTATAAATATTGTTTGTCTACAAGTATGTCTAACTCAAAAACTACTGGAACAGTTAGAAAGACGAGGAAAAAGAATATCGGGAGTTTTTTAGCTATGCTATTCTGTACCCTTGTCATCGTAAGTAGTATAGGAAGTTCCTTTGCAATAAGGAATTCCTATGCACAAGCACAGCAACTACAACTAGAACCACGACAAGCACCAACAATTCCATATCAATCACCTTGGAGTAACAACTTGCAAGTTAGCTCTGCTAGCAGTAATCAGCCACTCTGTAAGGCTGGCATCTGTAGTCAATCTTTGAATCCTGCTACTAACACACACACCACAAATGTAGACCCAACAACACAGCTCTCATCCGCTCCTGCTAGCGCAACACAAGCCAATAATGTAGCTCCACAAAACGCTGTCAGCTCTACAACACAAACCACAACTGCAGACCCAACAAAAATAACATTGTCAAATACACAAACATCTACAAATGACAAAACCCTTTCCTTACGTCATTCATTTGTAAGCAACAAGGTCGTAGGCCCTGATAGATTCAGATTTATAGGCTACTATTGGACTTCTAGTAACACAAATAGAGGAGTAGATGTAGGAACTTCAGCTAATAGCACATATCTAACAGCACAAGCTCAACCTCCAAATGTAAAACAACAAGTTGATACAAACGAAGGTCAAAATAGTATTGCTATTCAATTACAGTATCAAGGTGTTGTAAAATTAGAAGGTGTAACTGCAGCATTAAAATTGCCTACAGGATTTAAAGCCAGTATTCCACTAATAGATGATCCAAATAGATGGGACATTGCATTGTCTCAATACAGAGGAAACATTATTCCAGGTCAAGGAATTACTCTGTACTTTACCGTAGTTATATTACGTCCTTGGGCCAGTAGCATTGCATTTCCTTAGAAGCGATCAAAGGTCCATATTAGATTCGATGGAGGCAACCCCAGAAAACATCTTTGCTAAAGCATTGTCTAATACGACCACGTCAACAAACACAGCAGGAAGCTCTAACACGACAGCATTAACTTTCAATGACAACTTTGACTTTAAGAGAGATTACTTTAATCAATTTGGTAGATTCATTCCATTTGATTTCATAAATCAGGTGATACCAGTTCTCTTCAAAGTCAGTGCTCAAGAGACATTAGATGTAGTAACATTGCCACCAGGAGCGCCCGTTGCACTAAATGCTATTTCAACACACATTGTGAGAATATCTAGTGATGCTACCAGTCTAGTAAGACTTGCAGTTACCAATACTAGCGATGCTCCTATATACGACTTGACTGTAAATGTCTTCCCACGACTTCAATCAGCGCTTGGTATCAATGAATTGACTCCTTCTGCAATAAGTAGTCCAAACATTCCGCAGACTCTATTCTCTACAATCCTACCGATAGGAATAGTGGGCCATTCGGTTTTCTATCTAGGTGAAGTACCAGCAGATGGCATTAAAGAGTTTGACGTGAATGTATTTCCGACCCATTATGTGGCAGGAACAGTGGAACTGATGAATGTCCAGCTAACATACAATAACGCAGTTGGTACAAGAGTAACAACTGGGTCGGCAGTACCATCCTCTAATGGAGGTTCACTCGTCAACGCCGGTCCTCCAACATTGAACCAGGTGTATTTTGCTATAACACCTAGTCACTAAGGATGTTGGCTAAAGTAGAACCATCTTCTCTTTTTTTATTTTGCCAGTTAAATTATTGCATCAACAGGTATTTTTTTCCCGAGTTGCATCATCGTATGTATAATAATGGTATTACAATGCTTGATATGACGGCAGCATATGTGCAGGGGGAGGAGCATCTATCCTGTACAATGGCAGTATAATATTGTGAAATATGTAGCATATGTCATACGTTCATTATTTGGGGACTAGAATTTATTGCATATGATGTGTGTGGATTGCATATTTTAAATTACTAACATTTTCGTACTATGATACCTATAGTAGTGTCTCAGGCTTGTGTTATACGTAAAACATATTATTCATGCTACGAAACAAAGATGATCTATATAGTAGAAAGTGTAAACATACATATCGGTGTAGGGGAGATTGCTTCATCTCCTACACGGTTATCTTGCATAAATACTTGTTTAATATTCTACACATATTTCCTCAATTAGATCGAAATGAAATCGTGATTTCTTCTGTTGCTTGTGATCTATCTACAACGGCGGTTAGCGGCTTCTTTCGTAGCTTTTTTAGATCAATTCTATTCTTTGAAGTACGTTAGTAAAAGTTAAATCGTATATGCCAAATTGACACATGTTGAGTTATGAGATATACAAATTATCGGGGGTTTGCAGAACATTCTACATATTCTGGACCATCGATGTCTTGTGTCGATGTTCAATCATGGAGAGATGAACGAAAATTAGACTTAACCTTTTATTCGTATCTTCAATCCATACTATACTTGCCCTAGTCAGACGTAACAGGATCAGTCTGGCGGGATAAATTTTAGTTCTGTTTGTAAACCTTTCTTGTTCCGACCATCTGAGGGTTTATGAAATTCTGAAAAAGCAGGATCAAACCATCTATTTCAATAGCCGATCATTCCTAGTAAGGGACGTTAGTATTATAGCAGAAAAAACACAAGGGTTCTACGTTGGGAGATACGTTTAACGTTGTACTGCATTTACTGCAACGTCGGATCATTCACTCACCCTTTTAGTTAAATCTCTTAATAGGTTTCGCTTGGGCTTAGAATACAGATTCTAACTTTATCATCTATTTTTTTAAAGCTACTATGTAAATAAACTAACTTCATTTTCGACATCCTTTTATCTATCACGACCATATCAAACAAACCAGGTCTGAAATTATCCAATGCAACTAAAGGATCCTTAAATGTATCAACTATAAACCCATTTCTCTCTAAATCTAGTTTCAAAGTAGTATGATTATCTGGGTTATCACCGTCTACGATCAGGATTCTGTTCTTGTTACCATTATTAATTAATTGTTGTTGCTGTTGTTGCAGGTTATAGCTAACTGAAGGCACGACTTTACATAACATATTGGCAAATATTACTGATTTCAAATATGCAATATAGGAACATTATATGCAATACAGCTATGTGGGCATATACTTTCTGCACATTTCATAATTTCAATATATGTCATTTTGGCATATACAGTTAATTTGATGTTAAGCGAACTTAACAAAGATCGTGTAGATTCAAAAAAACCACGCAAAGAAGGCCTTACATGTATTGTGGATAGATTACAAGCTCTAGATAAAGAGAATTTTGAGGCATTATCTGCGTATATCGATGTTGTAAAAATCTATAATGTTATACCAATCATAGTTCCGGAAGCTGTTTTGGAGAAAAGAATCAAATTTTATCATGACTTTGACATACAGATTTCCACAGGAAGTACGATCACTGAACTATCCATTCTAGAAAACTACTTTGATAAGTTCGTAATAGAATCTAAAAAATTAGGATTTGATATAATTGAAATAGCTGAAAATAATATTCAGATGGATGCAGAACAAAAGAAAACAATTGTAAACACTGTATTATCCAACAACCTTGATTTTCATTGGAAGGTAGGTAAGAAAGATCCAAGACATCAATTAGGTGTTGAGGATATGCTATCCAAAATTGACGAGGCAATAACCAAGATAGGATCTGAGAAAGTAGTAATTGAGGCAAACGAGGGAATTAATGTTGGCATTTATGAAGAAAGAGGGCTCGTAAAATGGAA
>JBAVTY010000250.1:0-3499 GCA_049696495.1 Candidatus Nitrosopolaris sp. | reverse complement strand
CTGTCTCTGTCCCTGCCGTAGTTGCAACATTTTTAGTATGATTCCCATTGTATGCTTGTGCGAGTTTTATAATATCGTTCTTGTTAACAAGGTAATGCACAATTGTGTCATTAGGAAATGAAAATGGATCTATAGCAAGTGAACGGCCTGAAAGTCGTTGACCATTAACTGTTGCATTGAATTGAGTCAAATCACCAAAACCTTTCCAAGATTTTGGAAGCCTCATCTCCTCATGAACAAAAATGGGTTGCTGTTTGATACGAGTCATATTATAATCAAAGGGCATTGACCAGGTAAACATTGGTGTAGATGGGTTGAATTTGAGATTAGGTATCTGGTTGTAGTAAGATATCAGGGTTGTATTATAATTGTGGTCATGATATACTTCATTTTTATCATAAACAGAGCCTACACTAAGATATGCATCAAATTTCGGTGCCTGCTCTGGTATGAACAAACTTCTGTCATTATCAATGGTGAATATTTCAACGTGAAAATGATATAGGCCTCCCTGCAAAAGTAAAGGTCCTCTTATGAGTATATTACCGCCAGGGTCAGCCACCCACGAATTCAAGAAAGGATCCTGCTCTCCATATACAGTAAGGAGACCTGGAGCGGGTTCTACGTGTAGCGTCAGTAGTCCATTATGTGCGTGGAAGAAATCAAGTAATAACGGCTTTTGCACTTTCGACGAAGATGTTCCTCGTGTTACGGTTATCAGATAAGTGACATGTTGGATAGTCTGGTTATTGCTTGCATCAAACAACCTAAATTGCATATATGCACTATGCGAGGCAGCAGTAGTCAAGATAGGTGGGTTTACCTTCAGATAAAGGCTCATTTGTCTGTTTCCTACGGACGCCGGTGGTAGATTTTCCACACTTAATCCATCTGCATACGCTTTTTGGCTAAAGAAAGAATATTCTACAGGAGTGATAAGCATCAGCAAGGCTAGAAATGATGAACTAGATATCAATAATGCTCGATATTTTTTATCCATCTTCGGTCTTCCAGCAAAAAGATAATGCAACAACACGTTTTTTTGAACCACCCGGTTAGATAAACATAACTCTTAGATGTGTCTAATAGAATTCACTATTATGCCGTCTTTGTAACTATTTGTTGTCTTACCATTTATTGACTGGTAAATGGTAGATCTGCAAAGCGCATACTGCATATTATATATCCTAACCATGTAGGTCTAGGGTCTTTTAGCTCTTGGGGCCCTTGAATTCCATTAACGCGATTAATTGCCGCCGGTCATTGCAGGCTTGTATTCCCTTCATCCCTTATGGTGCCACGTACTAGACCGGCTAACATAATTTCATACAATTATTTGATAATTTTGTTCATCATAGGGTGTTATCTGTATCTATTGGTTACTTCAGTTAAACTATTGGGTGATGCCTATAGAACTGAAAAAAATGTTGATGTACTGGAAAGACTTCTGCTTGTTAGACGTGTACTAGTGGATAATGAACAAGCAGCTAAAGTCGCTGAGAATGAATTCTATGGCGGGCATACAAATGGCCGAAGAGATTTGCTCAATCTGGTCTAGAAGGATTGACCTACCTAGGACTGGTATACCGCCTGAAGTATCAGAAGAGAGATTTGTTGAAATAAAAAGAGAATTATCTGAAAATCTAGCAGGATGGAGGGCTAAGGAAATTATGAATATCATCTATGAGAGAACAGGGGTAAAATATAATGAAGTTCATATCTACAGATTATTACACAAGTGGTTGAGGGATAAAATATAATGAAGTTCATATCTACAGATTATTACCCAAGAAAGAGGTTCGTAAACACTGCATCAAATGAGGAAAAGAAGCAGTTCAAAAAAAAGGCTAAGGATTTCCGTCAGTATGATGTCTTCAATCAGTATGCATTTCTGAAGTACCTGAAGGACTTGCAGAGGAAGTTTAGAAAACTACTGCTATTTATATACATAGCAACTCAACATCGCAGTTCAATTATGATCAGACAGAATTTAGAAGAAAATAAAGAAGTTATTAGAGTTGAATATTTACCCAAAGGCTCACCTGATTATAATGCTGGAGACAAGGAAAAGAAGATCTTCTGGTATCAAAGTACTATCCTAAATCCCCCAATCTAAAAAGCGCTATAGCCAATTATTATAGAACAAAGCGTTTCAAACTAGACATAACCAAATATTTGTTGAGGAATGATAGTTAACGAACTAATATTATTGTGTATACATACGCACCTTTAGATTTACTAATGCAAATCATGGTCGAACATTCTAAGAATATTAGATATCTCTCACCGCTAGATTTATCTATCCAATATGTTTATTATAATCGAGGAGAAAACCCTGCTAGATCAACAAAGCTATAACCAGACAACTTCTGCCGTTCGTAACAGTGTTTGTTATGTGTGTAGTAGTGACAGTATAATAACCGATTATGAATCTGGAGAGGTCGTTTGTAGTAAATGTGGCCTAGTGATTTCTGATAAAATTCAAGAAAGTCAAGTAGAGGGTTGTACCTCTATTGCAATCAAGACAATAAGTGCCAAGAACAGTACCGGACTTACTTTAGCTAGTCATGTTAGCGGACTTTCTACTGTTATAGGAAGGCCGAACAGAGACGCTAGCGGTCACATACTTAATGAAGCTATGCGTTATAGGATGGAAAGACTAAGAAAATGGGATTTTAGGATAAAGGCTAGTGATTCACGCGATGGAAACCTTAAGGATGCTTTGAATCAGCTTCATTTATTAAAGGACAAGCTTGGGCTACCTGAAACAATCGTTGAGAAAACTACATATATCTATCGAAAAGCGCAGATGAAAGGATTTGTACGAGGAAGGACTGTGCCCGCTGTATTGGATGCTGCCCTATATATCGCTTGTAGAGAATTAGGAATTCCAAAAACATTAAAGGAGATCGCAGGAGCCAATAATATTAAACATAAAATATTAGCAAAAAGCTACAGGGTGCTTGTTACTGAACTTGACATAAAGATTCCGATTGTAGATCCTACGAAATGTGTTATGACTGTTTCAAACAAAGCTAATCTGAGCGAAAAGACAAAACGCAAGGCTATCGATATTATGTGTCATCTTAATAGAAACGAGATGACTGATGGAAAAGATCCGATGGGAATCGCAGCAGCAGTTCTATATTTAGTATGTCAGAATGCCGGCGAAAAAAGAACTCAACCAGTTATCGCACAAGCTGCAGGAATAACTGAGATGACTTTGAGAAATAGATACAAAGATATAAAAAGACTTGATTTGGATTTGATGCCCTATCTAATAAATAAATGATAGTTAACTAATGGCTTTGTAGAAACCATTGATTATTATAGTAAGGTTGGTTATTCGGTGGGTATTGTAGGGCTATACACCTGAATGATAATTCTCTGTTCTGTGTTCTTACCAATCTTGATGTAATATGTTCTCCAAATAATCGTTTTATCAGAGACTATGGTTTCATTCTTGTTTCGTTGACCATACAATAGTTTGGAATAGCCA
>JBAVTY010000249.1:0-7336 GCA_049696495.1 Candidatus Nitrosopolaris sp. | reverse complement strand
ATCTTTTATGTTAATACTATAACTCCATCATTCCGTATCGATTTTTTCAGAATGGGATGGTATAATGGTTTAGGCGGAACACATATGATGTCCGAAAAAGATCTCAAGGGTGTAGTTCAAAACCCACTTTACAATTTCAATGACGTGCTTAGCCCATCTCAAGAGCACCATAATCAAATCACAATTAATCATCACAGTCCGACCAATATCTCAGAAAAAAATGAAATTTCATTCTATATTGCCTCGCAGCAATCAGAGACTAGTCTTGATAGCTATAATAAAGACGAAAGGATCAGACCAGAACGATTATTCATTTGTCCATATTGCCCCAAATTTACATCAACCTTAGAAAACGAATATCAACGTCATATAGTATTGAAACATCCAGGTAAATCTGGATATCCCAATACGTCACCAGGTATTCACTAGAGAACATGCCCGAAGCTGATACTTAATCGTAAGTATGGACGATGTAGAAAGATCGATAGGTATATAGCTATGTGATACTAATACTATATCAGTACGGCGAGTACAACATATAATGATAAGACCCAGAAAGTAGGTATAACTCTACCCAATTCATTGATAAAACAAACGGGCAGACTACGCGGCGACGTTCCAAGAAGTACATATATCCGCAGAGCAGTCGAGTATTATCTTAAGCAAGGAAAGATACGAGCATTATGGAGAATCACAATATATGGCAGCGCCTCTGGACGTCATTCAGTAGTTGATCCTATGGTGCAACTTCAACAATATCTGCATTGACAGAGAGGATATCAAATTCGGTCTTTCTGCTCAGACCAAACGCTCTTAGTTAGTTATATTGAGACTTCCTAGAACAAATGATGAATATTCTATCTGCTAGGTATTACAAGCATGATTTTCATTTTATCTTGGCGGCGGCTGATTGTATTTCTTGTTGTTTGCTTCCTATCCCTATTATTGTGAAATATTATAGGTTCATCTTCATACAACTCGAGAATTTGAAACGATTTGTTACTTGCTTTTTGTATCTTTCTGGTGCTCTTCTTATTCTTTCTCGTCATTACTTGCATAATGGTTGTTATACATCCACGCAGTATTTAGATAGAAAGGCACCTTGCCGAAAGGGGGAGGGATGGTAGCACTAACTATTATTGTTGGAAATATATGTCTACATGCTAAGCTAACGGCTTATCATGAGATATCTGATTATACTCAGAGGCCCACCAGGAGTAGGAAAAGTCTCTAGGCACATAATTAACAGGTTAGGACCGGAGAAAGCAGTAATACTGTATTTGGATAAGATTGAAGAATTTGACCTAAACGTCCAACAGGCATTAAGCAAGGAATACGATATGAGATATGCTTTAAACAACAACTGATCTTTGGGATCCCTGAGGTTGGTGCACTTGTCAATAAACTGCTGCGTTATATCTGGTGGATAGCGATCTTCCGGCACAACCTGAGGAACCTGACCATACCTAGTGAAGACAACGGGTTGCTCGGTTAGTTTTGAATTTGGATTACGTAGTTCTGGTATTGGGTAATCCCTAAGGCTGCCAGCAGGCAGTATTCTCCAAGTTCCTGTGTCTCGTTCTATCGCTATACACGAACATCTCTCATCAGTTGGGTCATAGTATATGACTTCGTTTTTCTTCTTCCATGCAACGCGTACATGTAGAGAGATGGTTCTTCCTTCAACTACAGCGTCTGATTTCAGAGTTTCGATTGCCTTTTGTAGAGAGTCGTTTGAGATAATTCGTTTATTTCTATCATACTTTAAGAGAGTCCTCAGATGATATCCAAATTTCATACTATCCATGCTGACAACTTCAACATGATTGCCCATATTGATTATAGCGTATGGTTGTCCGAAGGTATCTTTGAAGAAGATGTTTCCATTAGATTCTGCCAATCGAACTATTGCTTCAGCTACAGGGTCTTCCCTTCCTAGAGATGGTGATGTAGACGGATTTGCACCAGTACCACTACTATTACTGGCTGTAGATATATCGATGGCTATCTCAAGTGCTTGGTTTAATTCTGCGATAATCTCATTGGCGCGAACCTCATTTTCGTTATTGTATTTAGCCACTAAGTATTTTAATTGTGAGATACCACGGATCGGCTTTCCCGTCTTTCCTTTTTTGTATGTCTCTGAGACAACATCCAATCTAGCATCAGCTTCTTCATCATTAGCTGCCTTACATAGTCTGGCAATTAAGCCGGTTGTACTTAATTCAGAGATCCCGTTATGAAAGAGATGACCTGATAGTCCATAAATAAAGTTATTACGAGCGTATTCGACGTATGCATTACCGTCGTTTAGAATTATGGCGAGGGATTTTTCAACCTGTTCCGTTGTGAGAGTTCTATTAGGTTGTCGTCGCTGAGGTTGTTTTAGTCCTAGTACCGATACATTAGATCCACCTGTATAGAATGCGTCTAGTGTCAGAACATTCTCCTCAGTAGGTTCCTTTCTTAAATATGGAGACATCCTCTTTATGATGTCCTGGAATACTTTATCATCCTCATCTACATAGATCTGTTCAGCTGTGCTAACACGTTTGTAGTTCCAGTACGGATATTTTCGGTGCCTACTTGGTGGAAGGTGCATTGTTCCAAGTGATAGATCAGTTTTGATCTCAATCTCAGCATCCAGTTTGAAACTGGCGCGTCCCATCGCTTCATGGAAAACTGGGGTCAATGTATAGAAGTGATAGCCATATTCCTTGTGGCTTTTGACCACAAATGTAATTCCTTTAAGCGTTTCGATCAGTTCTTTTAAGACCTCGTACGCTTCCTTGGTATCCACATCAACACCATATAGATACAGAGGCCTGCCTTTGGAATCCTTTAAGTCGGTAAGACCAAACGTAGTTGCTATATTATAGAATAGGTGTGATCTTTCCTTCAAGTGCGTCTCTGTCCAGAAATTAGGATTTTGGTGGATGATCCCGACAAGCTTACCAACTTTTTCTGTTTGAATAAACTGGACTTCATTGTCTTGTCGTTTATACTGCAGGTTATATAGAAGATGAAAAGATAGAAGGAAAAAAAGCAAAACTATACCGTCCCGTCAAGGATCTAAATGTTCTTTTTATTCCTTTTCTGATGAAAAGAACATCTTTCCATATAAATTGAAGATGAAAATTGAAAAACCTGAACAATTCCTAAAGAAATATTAGAATTGCAAATTTCGGACTCTCTAGAATGTTCTTCTAGATATTCTGAAAAGGGGAAGATTAGTTTTAAATTAGTAGATGTTAACGGTGATGAACTATCGATTGAGGAATTAATCGGTAGATACTTTAGCAATCCAGAAGATTGTATAGTGACGCTAGGAAAGAGGACACAAAACAAGACATTGTACAAGCAAATAATGAACAAAAACATGATACTGGTAAACGAGAGCATTTAGAAGAACATATTTCAAAACCTGAAAATGATGATATATTACACCTTGTCTTAGAGAATAATCAAAATAATATAGAAGCTAGAGCTAATATTGTAAAGAAAAATGTTCTTTTAACTGAAAAAGAACAAGTAGAATATTCTGATTCTGAATCATACCCGGCAAAACAAAAATCATCAACCGAAGATGCGCTATTATCAGCATAATATGACGATCCAGGATTAGATAGCCCAGAGTCTATGAAAATGAAGAGCAAGACGAGGTTAAAGAACAAGAATGATAATCAAATGCAATAATCCATTGGTTCATAATTCAGAAGCCATTGATTTAGAATGGATTCCTTTTGAAGGAGAACATAGCACGTAGCATAGCACATAGCACATAGCACATAGCAACATAGCACGTAGCATAGCACGATAAAACACGAATTACAAGCGCTGCGTTTTGTACTAACCAAGGAAAAAGAATCGTTCTTCATATTTCCATGTTTAAACAGTATCAAGATTCAGAAAGAAAGTTAATCAAGCGTATTATCTATTATGTTTCACCATTCGTTAGAACATTTAGGTGGTACTCTACAGGCGTACGCAAATTTGTACTTGTAGGTGCAAAACAACATGAAAGCACTGGTATATCATGGTCCTATGGATGTAAGAATAGACGATAAACATAAGCCTGAAATCCAGCAACAACAAGATAAACAATAAACTTCCCGTGTTCCCCCCTTAGGCAATCTCTAGCGCGAACAAACAAATACTGCCATAGTACACCAGTCATAGTCCATAGTATAATTTCCTGATTATACAGCAGTGATATTATTAGGAGGAGGACAGTGACGTTGGAAATTAGGATTGCAAGGTATTAGAAGAATTACTCAGCTAAAGCTGCTGCTGTAAAAATTAACTGTCCATTCAATCTATTTGCAAGATTAACCTAAACGTGGCTTTACAATGCTGTCAAGCACAAAGAGATCAGGTAAGAAGAAAAGAAGAAAAGAAGAAAAGAATGCATTAATCAATACAAAACATCCAGGGATTAATTATCTCTTTGGAATTGCAACGATGAGCCATTTGAAGTACGAGTCTACGACGTTCCCAAGTTGACGTAAGAAAATTCATAATGTTGGTAGTTTTCTGACTCAGGTTAATAGTTTAGTCCTGAAGGTTGCCGCCTACAAATCTACTTTGTTGTTAGAGCACCCAGAAAATTGACAAGGCGCGTCAGTTGATACCTCGTAGTACTTTTATCAGAGTGTGTAGGTTTTCGTGGAATTACAAAATGCAAAACCACCTTTAAGTTCTACTAAAAACATACCAATAAAATTCGATTATTGTAAGTATAGAAAAACGGTTCAGTATTTATCAGTAAACATTCCATTCTTACAACACTGCGTCTCATGGCATATCACCTCATTAACATATATATCGAATCCAATAATTTCAAAGATATCGTTTAATTTGCTCAATAAAATCTTCTTGTATTTCTCTAAATTTAGATTATCAGGTTTTATAGAATAAGTGCTTCTATTTCTTGGTCCAGATAAAGTCTCATACCAGCACACTGTCTCCCAAATAACGTATATGTGAATAAAGCAAGAGATAATGACGTAATCATCAACATCAATAAATAATTAAGAGATATTCACGTAAATGAGAGGATGCGGGTATCGTGATATAAATTACTTTTTTTCTAGGATGGTAACGAAACCACGGATTGTTTGATTTGTCGTATACCTCTATTGTCATCATTCGTCCAATGAAAGGAGAGAATGTTCATAACAGCAATACCAAAGTTATATGAAAGTATGTTTTAGTTGTTAGAAAACAAATGCTATTTGGTATAGGGTGGAATATGTAGCCATTAACAATGATGACGTTATGTCATGTGAATCATATTGCCTAATTACTACAGCCTATAAAACATCCCAATAATGAAACTGTTGCCGTTACAACTTATAGCTCATAATTTTCAATAGTGAAAGATGAACCTAGCGAAAATTAGAAAAGCATATGACTTGACAGTTTCAATAGCATAATCGGGATTTTGTACTCAGCATTATGAACTCGCAGGAGTAAGTTAGCGGTCCTTAAGTACCTTATCAAATCTAACTTTGAAGGTATACTAATCATACCGTAGTAGATCTGAAGATATCTAGAGATTATTTTTATATCTTTATATGTTGATGGTGTTCATCATAACACCATGAAGTTCGGTCTACAGCATCCTAATTATAGTTTTGATTATAGAAACCACGATAGTTCTCAGATTGTCGATTCCTTAAAGAATCTAGCTACAAGGGCGGAAACATTAGGTTTTGATTCTTTCTGGGTAATGGATCATTTCCATCAAATCCCGATTGTAGGAAAACAAGACGAACCTATGCTTGAAAGTTGGACAACCATATCGGCTCTAGCCGGAATAACTTCTAAAATAAAATTGGGTACTATGATGACAGGCATTATATATAGACATCCATCGATTTTAGCAAAGATTGGTGCAACTTTAGATGTCCTCAGTAAAGGAAGACTTTTCATGGGAATAGGAGCAGCCTGGAATGAAGAAGAATCATTAGCGTATGGCATAGCTTTTCCTTCAGTTAAAGAGAGACTCTTGAGGTTAGAAGAAGCAATACAAATCATACGTAAAATGTGGACAGAAGAACCTTCAGCTTCGTTTAATGGCCGGTATTATCAGATCAAAAATGCATACTGCAATCCCAAACCTATACAGAAACCTTCACCCTCTATCATGATAGGTGGAAGTGGAGAACGAAGGACTCTAAGAATTGTAGCAAAGTACGCTGACGCATGCAATCTATTTGGATCTGCTGAAATCGTAAAAAGAAAACTAAGTATTTTAAAGGAACATTGCAAAAGTATAGGACGAGATTATGATTCAATTTTGAAAACAAAACTAGGCGTTGTAATCATTGAGGATGACAGAGAAATGGCAAGGAAAAGACTGAGACAGATCATAAACGTGCCTGAAGAACAAGTTAATGAATTTGCGATATATGGAACGCCAGAAGATGTATTAAGACAAAATGAATTACTTCAAGAAGCAGGTATTCAGTATCTTATTGTGGATTTGGATCCGTCGAAAGAACTTGAAGCATTAGATAATTTCGCAAACGAGATCATAAGAAAATCTTAATTTCGCATGGCCGTAGCTAATGTCTTTACCGTAACTCATGTGTAATCATGTTTGGTTCTGATCCTAATATAAAGTCGTAACCTAACACGGCTGAGCAAGAAAGTAATCTTCTGCGATGACTCTATCAGTTTCAAAGAGTTGAAGGTCAATATGGTTGACGCCGTTTACTTGGTATTGACCTCTATAAGCACAGATGTGCCAAGTCCAATCAGTCTTTGTCTGGTTTACGATGGGTGTGATTTTGACCCTATATCATGATGTTTGATCTATCACTATCTATGTATTTTGGCCGATTGGTTGGTGTCATATATTACAACGCGTAAGTAGATAGATGTTCACAGTCTGGAAATCTGTTGATATCGGCTATTTCACTTGATATTAATAACGCAGCATAGTAGGATATACCCGGCATTGTTATCAGATGCAGCATATTTGTCATTACTGGCTAGTATCTTTATTTCACTTTCCATCTCCCGTATCTTTCGCCATCCCAAATACCGAACATGCGTCAAAATGTCCTTTGGAAATCAGTCAAAGACTACAGTTATTTGAGTCGTGTAGCAAGTGCTTTACTACTAAAGCCTTTCAATGTCTGTTGTCTGTTTAAATTTCATATATCTCACCGGATTTGTAGTGCAACGTAACGGAATCAGAATTCCAGTGTTCCTCTTTTTCTTAGTTTTGTTTCTGCCATAAGAGAAATTGCGTCATATCCTTCAAAATCGCACGGCTGTGCTGTTCAGTAGTAGGTAAATCTAATCGTCTTGGTTTCATCTAATAATG